>JAOAAK010000030.1 GCA_026418905.1 Bacteroidales bacterium
AGTCAGCATGACCAGGACAGTCAATGTGTGCATAGTGTCTATTGGCTGTTTCATACTCAACATGTGCAGTGTTAATTGTTATACCTCTTTCTTTTTCTTCTGGTGCATTGTCAATAGAATCAAATGAACGATACTGTGCTAATCCCTTCTCGGATAATATAAGGGTTATAGCTGATGTTAATGTGGTTTTACCATGATCGATATGACCAATGGTACCAATGTTCACATGCGGTTTTGTGCGTTCGAATTTTTCTTTTGCCATGTTATTCCACTTTTAACTGTTACTTACTTTGAATTTTGTTGGAGCCTTTGGCGAGAGTTGAACTCGCGACCCCTTCCTTACCAAGGAAGTGCTCTACCCCTGAGCTACAAAGGCACTTGAGCGGATGACGGGATTCGAACCCGCTACCTAAAGCTTGGAAGGCTTTCGCTCTGCCAAATGAGCTACATCCGCATCCGTGGGGGGAGAAGGATTCGAACCTCCGAAGGCATAAGCCAGCAGATTTACAGTCTGCCCCATTTGACCGCTCTGGAATCCCCCCTGCTATACTAAACATAAGAGCCGATGGAGGGATTCGAACCCCCGACTCGCTGATTACAAATCAGCTGCTCTACCAACTGAGCTACACCGGCAACTTTCTCATTCTTTCAAGCTTTCATTAAGAAACTTGCGAATGGGCTTGCAAAGTTATAAACTTTTTTTAAAAAACAAAACGGTTTAAAAAAATTATTTTTTTCTTTCCTTGTGCCTTTCTAGTTGCTTTTTTAAAGCATCCACAGCAAGATCGGTCGCTTCTTGAAACGTTTTGCACTGTTTTTTGACAAATAAATCATTGCCAGGAACGAGAAGTTTTATTTCAATAATTTTGTCTTGCTGATCTCCAGATTTTGATTCTTTTAAAATCACCTCTGATTCAAGTATTTTTTCATAGTAAGAACTTAGTTTTTTAATTTTTTCAGTTACATAATTTTCGATTTCTTGACCTGCTTTGAAATGGAGAGAACTGATTTTAACTTTCATATCTGTATCTCCTATGATTTTGGATGAAATTTTTCGTACATTTGCTTTAAATATGTAATGTTCGTGTGAGTATAAATCTGGGTTGCGCTAAGATTAGCATGTCCCAAAAGTTCTTTTATAGAGTTTAAATCTGCTCCTTCCTGTAGAAGATGAGTAGCAAAAGTGTGCCTTAAAACGTGTGGATTCTTTTTAGTTGATTTGGTATAAGTACTTAGGAAGTCGGATACAATTCTGTAAACCATTCGAGGATAGACTTTTTGCCCTTTGTCTGTTAAAAAAAACCAATCTGGAATTTGTTTTTCCCCAAAAAAGTCTTTTTTTCTTTGCTTGTAAATTTTAATTTCTTCGATAAGACTATCATGAATGGGTATAAATCTTTCCTTGTTTCTTTTACCTTTGACTCGAACAATACGTCTTGCTTCATCTAAGTCGTCAGTTCTTAAGTTTGTAATCTCAGAAACACGCATTCCTGTAGCGTAAAGGGTTTTGATAATCATCATGTCGCGAATTGTAGGGAATGAAGAAATGTCTTTAAAAGGGAATGAAGCAATGAAAGACATCTGATCTTTTTGAATAAAATGAGGAAGATTTTTTGATAGCTTAAAGTTTTGTACGTTAAACAAAGGATTTTTTTCAGCAATATTAGATTTTATTAAATATTTATAAAAACTTTGCAAGACAGTTTTTTTTCTTTTCAGCGTTCTAGTAGAGATTCCACTCATGGCTAGTTCACTAAACCATGATCGGATAATGGTCGGATGTATATGAGATAAATTTATGTGGGGGTAATTTTTATTAACATATTCTTGGAATTGAATAAGATCATTTCTATACGCTTTAATAGTATGAGCAGAATATCGCTTTTGTTTTTCAAGATATGCAATAAATAATTCAATATACATAAAAAAACTAATTCCCTAAAAAACGGAATAAATATACAATAATTTTTTTAAAAAAGCAAATTTTTTAATTATGGGTTTGAGAAGACATTAGTCTTTGAATAAAAAGCGCACGTGCTCTTGCTTCCCTTCTTCTTTCTGAAGGTTTAATATAATGTTGCCTTTTACGTAATTCTCTGGATAGACCTGTTTTTTCAAATCTTCTTTTGAGCTTTTTTAGGGCCTTATCAATGGTGTCACCTTCTTTTAACTGAACGATTATCATGTTATTCTCCTTTTTTAGTCTGCAAAGGTATAAAATTTTAAATTAATTTTTCATCGAATCCCTAATTTGTTTCATCTTTGATGCTTTGTCAACCATATTGAGCTTAGAATAAAGTCTGTAAAGGGTGTCGACGAGCTGGAAATCGTTTGGATTAATTTGATAAGCTTTTTCCAGGTAAGGTATTGCTTTTTCCCAGTAATTGATATATTTTTTTCTTGCGTTCTCAAATTCTTCTTCTGAAGCATTAACAGGAAGATTGTTGGCAAGCTCATATGCTTCAGCTCCTAAGTTGTGGTAAAGAGCTCCCAAATTGTAAAGAACATCGTAATAGTCTGGTTTCAATTCAAGAGCCTTTTCGTAGGCTTTGATGGCTTCTTCAATAAATTTGTTTTTATCTTGCTCATTTTGGATATTGGATAATAATTTGCCATAATTTGCACCAATGGCAAAATATAATGTGGGATTTTTGGGATCTTTTTCAATAGCTTTCTGAAGGATATCTTGAGCTTTAGCTATATTGTTGGATTTAAGGTAATAGTTAATTTCTGTGATTAACATAGGAAGTGAATCTGGAAAAAGATTTCGACCCAAGTTGATAATTTTTTTTGCATTGATCGTATCGTTTTTTTCCAAGTATATACTGGATAAGATAAGATAAGGTTGTAAGTTTTTAAATTTCATTTTCAAAGTTAATTCATTGAGATTCTTAATGGCCAAGGCTGTGTCTTTCAAATTTAAAGCACATAAACTTATTAAGTAAGTTGAAAGGGTATCACGCTGGTTTTGAATGATAGCATTGGTTTTTTTTGATTTTTCAAAAAATTTCATGGCTTCTGTGTAATTTCTTCCATTGTATAATTCTACACCTTTGTTATAATATTCTTCCGCTATGTATTGCAAACCCATCTTTGGAGATGGAGGATTTACAGTTGGGAAAGCAAATTCAGGATCAAGTTGAATACATTTGCTGTAACTAATAAAGGCTGAATCTAACGGATTAACAACAAGCTTATTATACTTTTCTTCTTTGGATAATGCTATAGCAAGATAAATGTTTCCTCGGTAGAGCCATGTTTTGGGTTGATTCATTGTCTGAGGATGACTGATAGTAGGTTCGATACTTTCAAGAGCCTTATCAAGTCTACCCTGTTTAAGATAATTATATGCACTAACCACCAAGGGATTCTGGGCATATAAAAAATAGGCCCCTAATAAATAAAATATCAAAAAAACTGTTTTCATGATAGTGTTTTTATTTTTCTTGCAAAAATATTGCCATTTTAATCGTTGTTATTAAAATGATCAGAAATTATTTTTGCCACAGATGCAATGGAATCATTTTCAGAAAGTTGAAGAAGTTTAACACCTTGTGTTGCTCTCCCCTGAAGTGGAAGATCTTTAACTTTAAGGCGTATAGCAACACCACTGGTGTTAATAATCATTAGTTCGTCCTCATCGGTTACTGCATGAATAGAGACAAGATAACCTGTTTTATCTGTAACTTGAATTGTTTTGACACCTTTACCTCCACGATTGGTAATTCTATAATCTTCGATGGGGGATCGTTTTCCAAAACCTTTCTCAGAAACTACTAATATATGTTTTTGGGGATTATCAATGCATACCATACCAATGACTTTGTCGATCTCGCCTTGCAAGGTGATGGCTTTAACACCTGTAGCATTTCTTCCCATAGGACGAACAGTAGACTCATTGAAACGAATAGCTTGGCCGAATCTTGTAGCAATGATAACTTCGTTTTTTCCATCTGTAAGTTCAGCCTGGACAAGATTGTCTTCAGGACGTATGTTAATAGCCACTATTCCTGTTTGGCGAGGTCTGCTATATGCTTCCAAGCTTGTTTTTTTGATAATACCTTGTTCTGTACAGAGTACTATGAAATTGTTGCGAATGTATTCTTGATCTGAAAGGTTGCGAGTATTGATAATGGCCTGAATTTTATCGTCTGGTTCGATAGCTATAAGATTCTGAATAGGTCTTCCTTTGGAATTTCTACTGCCTTCAGGTATTTCAAAAACCCTAAGCCAATATACTTTACCTTTCCGAGTGAAAAAAAGTAAATAATCATGATTAGAAGCAACATATAAATGTTCAAGGACATCTTCTTCTTTAACATCGCTTGCTTTAAGCCCTTTTCCTCCCCTGTTTTGGGTACGGTATTCTGAAAGTAAAGTTCTTTTAATGTACCCTTTTTGTGAAATAGTGATCACTACACTTTCGTTGGCTATAATATCTTCAATTCTAAATTCATCAGCTTGATACACAATATCCGTCAGTGGCTCATCAGCGTATTCTTTTTTGATTTCCAATAGTTCTTCCTTGATAATTTGCATTTGGAGAGATTCATCGGTAAGTACTTGTTTGTACCAATCGATTTTTTGCAAAAGTTCTTGGTATTCGTTTTGCAATTTTTCTCGCTCAAGTCCAATAAGTGAACGTAAGCGCATATCGACGATAGCACGTGCTTGAATGTCGGTTAGATTGAATTCTTGCATAAGTCTTTCACGAGCTGTTTCAACGGTGTCACTGGACCGAAGTATTTCGATGACACGATCAATATTATCAAGAGCGATTAGGAGGCCTTCTAGAATATGGGCTCTTTTTTCAGCTTCTCTGAGCTCATATTTTGTTCTTCGTAAGACTACTTGGTGACGATGTTCAACAAAGTATTTAATAAGATCCTTTAGATTTAAAAGCATGGGTCTTCCGTGAACTAAAGCTATATTGTTCACATTGAAAGCTGATTGAAGAGGAGAATGAAGGTAAAGCTGATTAATGATAACACTAGGTATTGCATCTTTTTTCAATTCTAATACTATTCTTATACCTTCTCGATCACTTTCATCTCGTATATCAGTGATTCCATCTATTTTATCCTCGTTGACTAGATCTGCAATTTTTTTGATGAGTTCAGATTTGTTTACCTGGTAAGGTATGGATTTAATGATAAGTTGGCTTTTACCGTGGCTTTCTTCTATGTCTACTTGACCTCTTATGATTATCTTACCTCGACCAGTACGATATGCTTCACGAACACCTTCGTAGCCAAAGATGATTCCACCAGTTGGGAAATCAGGAGCTTTAATGTATTTCATGAGTTCGTCGATCGTAATATCGGGATTGTCGATATAAGCAACAATTCCATCAACAACTTCTCCAAGGTTATGAGGGGGCATATTAGTTGCCATGCCAACGGCTATGCCACTGGCTCCGTTGACAAGAATATTAGGTATTTTAGCAGGGAGGACGGTAGGCTCTTGTAATGTATCGTCGAAATTGAGCTGGAAATCAACAGTCTCCTTTTCAATGTCTGCGAGCATTTCTTCAGCAATTTTATGAAGTCTTGCTTCAGTGTATCGCATTGCAGCAGGACTATCTCCATCTATGGATCCAAAGTTTCCTTGTCCTTCAATCAAAGGATATCTCAAAGACCATTCCTGTGCCATGCGTACCATGGCATCGTACACAGAACTATCGCCATGGGGATGATATTTTCCTAACACTTCTCCGACAATACGTGCGGACTTTTTTGTTGGCTTTGATGAAAGAACACCCAATTCATACATTCCAAAGAGAACACGGCGTTGGACTGGTTTTAGTCCATCACGAACATCTGGAAGAGCGCGAGAGACAATAACGGACATACTGTAATCGATGTACGCCGTTTTCATTTGCTCTTCTATGTTGATTTTGATAATTTTCTCATTCTTAATTTCTTGTTCGTTCATTTTTAGTTCTTTACCTGAGAAATTTGCAGCGAAGTTAAAAAAACTCCTAAAATGACAACAAGTGAATCATATGTTTTTTTAAAAACGTATAACTTTGTACTAAATCAATAGTTATTCATGGAAGCTAAGTTTTCACAACAATTAATAGAAATCATTTACTATAGCAACGAGGAAGCTCAACGTCTGGGAAGTCGTTTGCTTACGACAGAGCATTTATTTTTAGGTTTGCTTAGAGAAGGGAAGGGAATGGCAGTAGATATTCTAAAAAATAGTTACCAAATTGACTTACAACAATTAAAAAAAGAAATTGAAAAAAAAATTCAACAAACTGATATAGCTTCTACTCCTCGAAAAAATAATACGTCGATTCCCATATCTCGTGAAGCTGACCAAATTATGCGATTGTCTTTATTGCTAGCTCGCGAATTCCGATCCACGTATGTAGAAACAGAACATTTTCTGCTCGCCATTTTGAAAGAAAGAACCAATAATGTAGCTATTCTTCTTCAGGAAAAAGGCGTAGAATTTGCACACGTCTATTCTTTGATAAGAAAGCATTATGAGCATTTTAAGGATCCTGATTTTACTCAACATGACGAGGATAAATATCAGATTGAAGATGCTTTTTCGATGGATGATGACGACGAAGATGCTAATTTGTTTTCTTCTTCGAAAAAGAGTACTGAAAGCAAAAGCAAAACCCCTGTTTTGGATAACTTTGGACGAGACCTAACTAAACTTGCTTCTGAAAACAAGTTGGATCCTATTGTGGGACGAGAGAAGGAACTTGAGCGTATTGCTCAAATTTTGAGTCGTCGTAAAAAAAACAATCCCGTATTAATTGGTGAACCTGGTGTTGGTAAATCTGCAATAGCTGAAGGGCTTGCCATTCGTATTGCTGAACGAAAAGTACCACGTACACTTCAAAATAAACGTCTTGTAATGCTAGACTTAGCAGCCCTTGTAGCTGGGACTAAATACCGAGGTCAATTCGAAGAAAGAGTAAAAGCCTTACTAAATGAATTGGAGAAGAATCCTGATGTGATATTATTTATTGATGAAATTCATACCATTGTCGGGGCGGGTGGTGCTAGTGGTTCGTTGGATGCATCAAATATGTTCAAGCCTGCTTTGGCGCGTGGTGAAATTCAGTGTATCGGCGCAACTACACTTGATGAATACCGAAACTACATTGAAAAAGATGGAGCTCTTGAAAGGCGTTTCCAAAAAGTGATGGTGGAACCAACTACCATCGAAGAAACTATTACCATCTTGAAAAGCATTAAAAGTCGATACGAAGACCATCATCTTGTTTTTTATACCGACGAAGCGATCGAAGCATGTGTTTTGCTAAGTGAACGATATATAAGCGATAGAGCACTTCCTGACAAAGCTATAGATGTCATGGATGAAGCGGGATCACGAGTTCACCTCAAGCACATCCATGTACCTCAAGAAATTCTTGACCTCGAACAACAAATCCTAGAAGTAAGGGAAAAGAAATCTCAAGCTATTAAAGCTCAACGTTACGAAGAAGCTGCTCGTTTCAGAGACCGTGAAAGAAATCTTTTAATAAGTCTCGATAAAGCCAATGAAAAATGGAATGAGTTAGCTTCTCAGCATCGAGAGCTGGTTACAGAAGAAGATGTTGCTGAGGTGGTTGCTATGATGACTGGCATACCAGTGACCCGTATCGCTCAAAATGAAAGTGAACGGTTACTGAAAATTGAAGAAGAATTAAAGTCAAAGGTAGTAGGACAAGATGAAGCTATAACCAAGATTGCACGTGCCATTAGACGAAACCGTGTAGGTTTGAAAGATCCTAATCGACCTATTGCAAGCTTCATATTCCTTGGTCCCACAGGTGTCGGAAAAACGTACTTAGCTAAGGTACTTGCTCGATATTTATTTGATACTGATGATGCTTTGATTAGAGTTGACATGAGTGAATATATGGAAAAATTTGCTGTTTCGCGCCTTATAGGTGCTCCTCCTGGTTACGTAGGTTATGAAGAAGGAGGTCAGCTAACAGAAAAAGTAAGAAGAAAACCTTTCAGTGTTATTTTGTTGGATGAAATAGAAAAAGCTCACCCCGATGTTTTTCATCTACTCTTACAGGTACTTGACGAAGGACATCTAACGGATAGTCTAGGAAGAAAGGTTGATTTCAAAAATACCATCATTATCATGACAAGCAATATTGGTACTCGACAACTCAGAGAATTTGGTCAAGGGGTTGGTTTTTCTACCCAGGCTAAAGAGCAATCTAAGGCAAATTATACTCGGGGGGTTCTCGAAGCAGCCTTGAAGAAAGCTTTTTCTCCTGAATTTTTGAATCGAATTGATGATGTGATTATCTTCAATAATTTGAATAAAGATCAGATTCAGCAGATAGTTAATCTTGAACTTTCTGGCATATACGAACGTTTGCGTGAGAAACGCATCCAACTTGAATTAAGTCAGGAAGCCATGGATTTTATCATTGAAAAAGGTTGGGATCCTACATTTGGAGCACGCCCTCTCAAAAGAGCTATTCAAAAGTATATCGAAGATCCCATTGCTGAAGAAATTATCAAACGCAATATACATCACGATGCTTACATTAAAGTTGACTATTTCGAAGGTCAAGATGAGCTTGCCATTACTATAACTCAAGAAAAAGCAGAGGACGAGGAAAAGAAAAACATGGGCCAAGATTCAGGTATTTTAACATCCTGAATTTTTCTTGATGAGACGAATCTTGATTTTTTTTAATATTATTGTTGTTCTTTTGTTTGTGACTATATGGATATTACTTTTTACATTCAAAAATAATTTTTATGGTAGTGGACTCGATCAGGTTCGAGGTAAATTGAAAGAATATCAATATTTTTCTGAATCTTTCCCATACTTTTTCTATTATCCTTCAAATATAGTTGGCTTTTTAACTTCTGAAAAAGATACAGCTTTAGTTTGTGGTTTGTGGTATTTTAATGTCAGAAAAAAAGAGTTAAAACATCATTTTTTGGAAACTCAGGAGAGAATTAGCAAAATTTTTTCCATTCTTCCCATTTCCGACACAGGTTTTTATTTAATTGGGAAAACAATCGATAGTATGTCGTATGTTTTGTTTAAAATTGAGCCTCATAATATATGGAAAAAACGTTTTTATTTATCGTCACCTTTAGTTTCAATTTCATTTCATCAAAATAAAATATGGTTATTTGTGCGAGGAAGCAAAGGCTATGTTGTAGAAGGATTATATCTTGAGAAAGATAGCTTGCAGTCAAAAAAGTATCGATTGCCTAATTTTTTTAATCGTATTTCTTATCCTGTGGGTGTCTTATCTGACGGAAAAAGATTTGAATTTCTATTTTATACAACACATTATCCCTACAAAGGTGTTTGGATTTGGTATGATACAACTCGATTCTCTTACTTTATGTTATACGATGAAAAGTTGACTTATCCTTTGTATTCGGTTCATATTAGAAAACCTCTGCATCAAATTTTAAAAAAAATCAACAAACTTCGGTTTGGCCTTGTTCCGGACAACTTTGAAAAAGAATGGTGGGATGTAGAATTCGACTCTCTTTTTCTTAAAAAAATTCCATATGTAGCAGGTTTTTATCGAACCATATTCAAGCATAAAAATTTACTTGTAAATGTTCTTGAGGAGGAATCTAAAAAAAACTGGATTTTACATGCTTGCGAAACTGATAAACCTCGATATAATTTTCTTTTTTTTAAAAAAAAGAAAGGAAGTTTTGTTTTGCATGATATTAAAAAAGATAGAGATGTAGCATTTCTTAATGACGAAAAACCAGCTTTGTTGCTTCCTATGTCAGAAGATACATTGCTTTTTCTTACATCAAAATTTAATATGGCATATGTATCTCCCAAAAAGGGACTTTTGGGATATCGATCTTTTTTTAAACTCGTTAATTATCGGATTTTAATAAATAATCCGAAGAATATGTTTTTATTTGAAGCCGTATTGCCAACATGGGATACTCTTGCTATGTTTTTTATTCTTTATGGACTTCCCATATTGATTTTAATTTCTTTGTTTGTTTTTTATCTTGTTGATTTGCTTAGAAAACCTTCCTTTTTTTATGAAGAAAAAATTCCGCTTCATTTTCGTTTGTTGCCAGCTACGTTGTTGTATTGTGTGGTTTTTTTCATAAAAGCTTTTGATTTTATTCATTTGTTTTCATTGTTCTAAAAATCATGAAAATTCTTATTACTTCGGCTACTGACCTAGAAATAAATGCAGTGAAAAACCTACCTGTAACGGAAATTCATTATTTGGTGACGGGAGTTGGGGTACCATTAACACTGTCATCATTACTCGATTTTCTTTATTGGCACCCGGTAGACATAGCATTTCAAATAGGTATAGCTGGTTCATACCGTGAAAGCATTGCTGTAGGATCGGTTGTGTTAATAGACATGGATGCGTTTGCTGATATTGCTTGGCATCGTGGTAATGAAATGATTCCTATTTATGCTTCTCTTCAAAATCCTTATTTCGAACTTGATGGCTTTATTTTATCTTCCATGTATCCTTTCAAAGAAAAAGGTTTGAGAGCTGTTACGGTTAGTTCTCCTACTGTGGATCCAACTTCAAAAAGATGGATCCAGAAGTACTGGAATCCAGATGTTGAATCCATGGAAGGAGCTGCTTTTTACCTTGCTTGCCGTATGCGAAACGTTCCGGCTGTTCAGATCCGAGCTATTTCCAACTATGTGGGAGACCAACGTTCTTCATGGCAAATCCCGCGTGCTCTTAGTTCTTTACGAGATTTTGCAGTTGATTTTATTCAAAAATTTCTAAAATGAACTTTCATTTTGGTATTTCCCCTTGTCCTAATGATACGTTTATGTTTTATCGATTTTTACTTGATTACCCCAATGTACAAACCTCCTTTTTAGATATTGAGCAATTAAATCGAGGTTTGCTTGAAAAAAAATTTGATCTTGCAAAATGCAGCATTTCGTTATATCCACAAATATCATCCGATTATGCTATATTGCCAACAGGGATGGCAGTAGGTTTCGGGAACGGACCTCTTTTAATTTCAAAAATTAAAGATTTGGAATTAAACGATTCTACTTTGGTTGCTATTCCTGGAAGAAATACCACAGCATTTGCCCTCTTGCGAAAGTATTTTCCTCAATTACAAAATTTTAAGGAGGTCGTTTTTTCATCCATTCCATCGTTGGTTGCCAAGGATTTGGTTGATGCTGGGCTCATTATTCACGAGAGTCGTTTTACTTACGATAAATTAAGTCTGAAGAAATTGTTCGATCTTGGAGATCTTTGGGAGAAAGAAACAAATTTACCTTTACCTTTAGGAATTGTTGTTATGAAAAGAAAATGGATTGCTGATTTTGCTGTTAGGTGGACGGAAAAAATTCGCACGTCTATCCTTTATGCGTGGGAACATTTTGATGAAGTACTCCTCTTTTGTCGACAGCATGCTTCGGAAATAGAAGACGAGGTGATGAAAAAACACATTCAACTTTACGTTAACGAATATTCATTGGATCCTGGAATTGAAGGTCGACTAGCAGTTGAACATTTTTTGGCAATGTTTCACAAAGAGAACGTATTTTTGTCGGATATCTGGGCGATATGAAAAGAAAATTGGCCATTGTTACTGGAGCAGCAGGATTTATCGGGTCTGTACTTGTTCAAAAACTCCATGAAGCAGGATGGGAAAAGATTATTGGAATTGATGATTTTACGAATCGTGCAAAAGAAAAAAACTTTATTTCTAAACCTTTGACCGACATTGTGCCTCGAGAAAAGGTAGATGATTTTTTAAGCCAATACAGTAAAGACGTGGCAGTAGTTTTCCACATGGGTGCCCGAACAGATACGATGGAAAAAAACACTGCCGTGTTTGATCATCTGAACGTTCTTTCTTCAAAAAAGTGGTGGAACTTTTGTACCGATGAAAGTATTCCATTGATTTATGCATCTTCTGCAGCTACATACGGCAATGGTGAACATGGATTTGACGATGCTCATGAAAAGGTTCCCCTTCTCAAGCCGTTAAATCCGTATGGGCAAAGTAAGCAAAAATTTGATCTGTGGGCCTTAGACCAATGGCGTAAACCACCATTCTGGTATGGACTTAAGTTTTTCAACGTCTTTGGACCAAATGAATATCATAAAAATAAAATGGCATCGGTGATATTTCATGCCTTTCATCAGGTCAATAGCACGGGAAGAATTAAACTTTTTCGTTCTCATCGGGCTGATTTTGGTGATGGAATGCAAGCAAGAGATTTTATTTATGTGAAGGATGTAGTAGATGTGATGAGATTTCTTTTTGAGAAATTACCAGAAAATGGTATTTATAATGTTGGAACCGGCAAAGCAAGAACGTTTTTAGATCTAGCCCATGCTATTTTCAAAGCTTTAAACAAAAAAATTCAGATTGATTTTATAGATACACCAGAAGAAATTAGGTCAACCTATCAATATTTTACAGAAGCCAAAGTTGACAAGTTAAGGAAAGCTGGCTACTGCAAGGAATTTTATACGCTGGAAGATGCTGTTCATGAATATGTTACTCAGTACTTAATCCCAGAGCGTTATGTTTAGGAAATTTTTTTTCCTTTTACTGATTCTTCCATTGATTGCCATACCCCAAAAGAAAGATTCTATTTCGTGGTTGGCTTTTCATGCCAGTATGGGTTTTCACCTGCCAGGTGCCGATCTATCGGAACGTTTTGGTCCTAATCAGACAGTTGGTGCTGGAGTTCAGTGGAAATCACCAACAAATTTTTTTCTTAGGGTTCACGGAAATTATATCTTTGGTGGGATAGTCAAAATCAAAGACAGTTTGTTTCGTGAAATCTCTACCAGTGATGGATATGTCATCGATGGGAATGGTCAATACGCTGAAATTTACACGTATGAACGAGGTTATTATATCATACTTGATGGTGGGAAAATCTTACCAGTTGGTTTTTTACCTCATATAGCTTCAGGGTTGATGGTATCTGGAGGAGTGGGTTTTTTGCAGCACAAGATCAGAATTTATAATCCTGAAAACACGGCTCCTCAGGTGATAGGGGAATATGCAAAGGGTTATGATTTTCTTAGTAATGGTATAGCATTTAGACAGGGTCTAGGTTTGTCATGTTATAAGCTTAAAAAAATTTTTAATGTTAGAATTGAACTCGAAATTATTGAAGCTATTACACGTTGTCGGCGTGATTATCTTTTTCCGCTACATGGACCAGACAAAAAAACTCGTCTCGATTTGCTTTTCGGAATTATGATTCAATATTACTTCCCAATCGATATTACCCCCAAGAAAAAAAGTCATACATACTATTTCTAAAATGAGATGCTTGTATACTTTTTTTGTTCGGTTTTATGCTTTATTAATCTGCATGGCTGCAATGTTGGGCCATGACAAAGCTCGAAAGTGGTATAAAGGGAGAAAGCAGCCATGGCATGGATTTGATCCTCATGAAAAAATTATTTGGATGCACGTATCTTCCCTTGGTGAATTTGAACAAGGAAGGCCACTGCTGGAAAGATTGAAACAAGATTTTCCTCGATACAAGATTTTGCTGACTTTTTTTAGTCCGTCTGGATATGAAGTGCGTCGAAATTTCTCTCTTGCTGATAGAATCATGTATCTTCCTGTCGATACACCTGGAAATGCTAAAAAGTTCTTAGATTTTTTTCGTCCGACCGTATGTATTTTTGTTAAATATGATTTTTGGTTTAATTTTCTGAGAGAGATTTTCAGACGGAATTTACCGATTTTTTTTATTTCTGTTCATTTCAGATCCCGGCAATATTTTTTTAAATGGTATGGACGATGGGCTCTAGGACATTTGCGAAAAGTAACTCTTTTTTTTGCTCAGAGAGAAGAAACTTGTTTGTTACTCAAAAAGCATGGTATAACTCAATGCATCGTTGCTGGAGATACGCGATTTGACAGAGTAATTTCAGTAGCTATTCAGGATAAACGCTTTCCAGTTTTGGAAAAATTTGCAAGTGAACATTTGGTCTATGTAGCTGGTTCAACATGGTTTGAGGATGAAAAATATATAGCCCGTGCGGTTTCATGGTTTCCTCATATGAAATTTATTGTTGTTCCTCATGAAGTTAGTGAAGACCGTTTACGTCAGATAGAAAAATTGATGCCTATAAAATCAATCAGATTTTCATCCATCGATCAGGATGTAGTCGTTGATCATTATCGTATTCTGATCATTGATCAGATTGGCATTTTGAGTGCGTTATATAGATATGCAAATATAGCTCATGTAGGAAATGGTTTTGGTAGTGGCATTCATAACATTTTGGAGGCTGCTGTTTATGGCGTTCCTGTAATATTTGGTCCCAATTATAGAAAATTTTCGGAAGCCATTGAGCTCATTGAAAGAGGAGGTGCTTTTTCTTTTTCGAATCCAGAAGAGTATAAAAAAATAATCAAATTTTTACTCGACGAAAAAGTTCGACAACAAATTAAGAATATTTGCAGTACTTACGTATATTCAATGGCTGGTGCTACTGAACGAATCATGAGAATAATTTCTTCTTATCTTTGAGATGTATGAGCCATCTTTGCAAGACTGAACTTAGCATGATCCACGTCATGAAATGAATAAAAAGAGCAGCACGAGGGGGTTCGGCATCTTTCATCACAAAAGTAATGAACAAAAGATAAATAAGCCAATAGATCAGGAGAGATTGAAAAATTCCTTTGTTTCTTTTCTCTGTTAAAGGCAAATCGAATATGTATTTAATAATCCCCCATAACGCGGAAATCAAAAGTGTTTGAGGTAGCAACATGATGTTCTGCCAACTTGTAGCTAAAAAAGCATGAAAGTAGTCGATATGAGATTGTTCGTGAAGCAGTTGAAGTCTCGACAACGAAGCTGGAATAAAAAAATGAACAATCCAACCTATAACAAAAAATAAGATAGGTATGAAATATTGCGGTTTCTTATGATTGAGAAACCAGCTTAATAGGAGCATGAAAAATATAAGTCCAGCAGTTTCTCCTATGCCTGCTATGAAAAATGAAAAGACAGATGTTAATCCCACGTGATATTGTTTGTTTTCCATATGGTAAAGAATGGGTAACATCATAGCAAGGCCTATGCTATGGCTTAAGATTCCACTTGGCCAAAAAAGCGTGTCTGCTTTAGCAGGCAAACTTAAAATTATCATTTCAAAAAATAAGCATGATAAGAGAATTCTGACAGAAAAAACGGAAGTTAATTTGGGTAGAACTAGGTAAGAGATGAAAAACAATAGAAGGAGAAATCCTCCAACGATTGTTGGGTAAATCCATGAAGTAGGTAGATAGAATAAAATTGTTTGTAAAACTGCAGTGGTAAATCTTCCATTAGAATGGTGAAACCATGTATTGAGGTCTTGAAATAAATTACCACTTCGCGTAAAAGTCAAGTACCAAAAATCGTCGCGCGAAAGATCGTAACGAAAGCTTTCAAATACGATCCATCCAATGAAAAAGAACCATTGAATGACAAAGATGGATATTAGCGTTTTTGAGATCCTTTTTTCCATTTTTCTTTGTCAATAACTTCACCGAGTTCTGTGTAATATTTCCATTTACCTTCTTTTTCCCCATTTTTGTAATATCCCTCAATTTTTATGTTACCAGATTCATAAAAATAAATAGCTTCTCCATTCAACTGGTCGTCTACGTAATTTAATTTAGCTTTTGTCTTCCCACTGAGATAATACTCAATGTATTGCCCTTCTCGTTTATCCTTTTTGTATTCACAGATAATTTTAGTTTTAGGTTCCTTTTGGTCGTAATAAACGATCACTCTCCCATCTATTTTCCCTTTCTGATAGGGAACAGTTGCCCATAAGTTACCTGATTCGTAGTAATATTTCCATAGACCTTCTTTTTTGTTATCTACCAATCTACCTACTAGCATTACAGGTTTTTCTTCTAATTTGTCAGTTTTATGTAGATTTTCGTCTTTTTGATTTTCGTAATACTTGACTATGGTGCCATCATCAAAAATATCATAAGAGTCAAAAACTACATCGATATCTATCATCATTATTGAATCCAGCTCATTTGTAAAAATATCTTCGGCATCTCGTTCCAGGTCTAACAATTCTGTCTCATACCAAGCATTTTCGTCGTAATTGATGGCAATGCTGCTTTGATAAATTCCTTTTTCTGAACCATTAAGAGTTAGGTCAAGATATTTAAATGAAGTAAAAATACCCTTGTTTTCTAGAAGGTCATCTTTATTTTTAGGTAAGGTATAGCGATAAAGATGTTGAAAAATACGTGGACCTTGAACGACGACTCGAATGTGGTTATCGTCGGAAAAATCATTAAAAAACAAACGTGCATTTTCGTTGTTAGCTAAAGTCAGGTTTTTTTCATATTTATCTATGAAATACATAAGTAGGGTGGGAGAATTACTGAAAACGACAAAATCTTCAAGAAAAATGTAGTAAGGCTTTTCGAAGCTGGCAAAAAGTTTTCCAAAAAAAAGCTTAAAAAAACCTTTTAAACCAAAATAATGTATAGTATAGTTTTTATATGTTTCTTCTTTTTCTTTAATGGGGATCCACCGTGATATCTTTTTGCTAATTGTCTGAAGATTTTCATATGCTTTTTTTATATCATTAGTATGAAAGATAAAAAGATAATCGTTTTCTTTGACGTTAGGAAATGGAGGCAATTTGACGATCGAAATTTCTTGACCAATCCAAGAAAAAAAGTGTTTTTCTACGTCAATTCCAAACAACTTCATAGCTTTTTGTATTCGTTTTTCGTAAGGTTCAAAGGATTTCAAAGAAGTGTCTTTCGATTGATATTCTTTCAGCTGACGAAGGAAGTCGGGAAAATTTTCAAAAGTCAAGGATACCATGTAGGCCAGGTTATCGGGTATAATTTGATGGGAATATATTTTACCTTGACTTGTATTATGAAGTGAGTGGAGCAAACTAAATGAAGTATCGTTTAAATACAAAGCTCCTTTAAGCTTAATCTGATTTTCATCGATTTGAATGGTGTATGCTCCTAATGTAAAAGTTTTTTTGAATTCGTCAAGGATGTCTTTTTCAGATGTGAAAAAGGAAAGATATGAATTGAAATAGGGTTGAAAGAAATATATATTGCATAAACCACCGGAAAGGTATGTGCTAATCCTCTTTAAAGCTTGATTTTTTTCAAATGTATTTGCTTTTTGTCCCTGTAAAATGGCTTGTTGAACAAGGCTTTTGGTGTAAGAAATGAGGACAATATTTTCTACCAATGAAAAATAAAGTAGAGGCTTGGATTGAACAATATAAATTTTTTCGTTTTCAAATTTTTCTTTTTCAATATCGTACGTAAATTGGCTGGCTAACTGAAAGATGAAATCTTTAAGCAATGAAATAAAACGAGCCTTCTTGAGGTCGATAATGAATAAAAAATCATAGTTGTTGTTCGAAGTCAAGTGGCATGAAATAAGCATCGGACGGTTTTTCATGATGGAATATAGCTTCGAGTTATTTGCTAGTTGTTCATCAAGGTAGTTTGCGTCTTCGTTGATGCTCTTCATGAGGGGGTCCTGCAAAAGATGTTGCCATATTTTGTTTTCTTTAAGTTGATCCCATGCATCAAGGACATCATTGGTTTCTATAATAAAAGCAGCATCAGGTGGAACAAAATTCCAACATGAATAATTACTTGATTTTGAAAAGAACAAAAAATATGTAGCAAGTCCTCCTGTCAAGAGGATGGAAATTCCGCCGATCCATAACAATAACTTTTTTCTCATATGATCTGAAAATTAAGTTCCCTATCCATCAATTTATTTTGGTAAACTTCAAATGCATTTTGATTAAAAGCAACAAAAATGACATGCATATCAGGATATTGAAGTGATTGCAAGGTTTCTAAAACTGCTTGGATGGCTATATCCGTAGCTTCTTCAATGGGGTAACTATAAATTCCGGTGCTAATTCCAGGAAAGGCTATTTCTTTGATTTTATGAGCGTGAGCAAGTAAAAGAGAATTTTTATAACACTGGTAAAGAAGCTTGTCTTCTCCATGCTTGCCATCTTTATAAATGGGGCCAACAGTATGTATTATATACTTAGCAGAAAGATTAAAACCAGGAGTAATTTTAGCTTCACCCGTCGGACAACCCCCTAACGTAGCGCAGTATTCACGCAAAGCAGGCCCAGCAGCACGATGAATAGCACCGTCAACCCCTCCACCCCCTAGGAGGGTCGAATTGGCTGCGTTTACAATGCATTCTACGTTCATTTTTGTAATATCGCCCAAGTGCACAGATAATTTGATGTGATGCTTTTCCATATTGATAGATTAAAAATATTTTAAAATAATGTTAAGTTTTTACGTACATATAAACAAATAGAGTATTATATTTTTGTCTACAAAGTTATAAATTAATCTATATGAAAAAAACAGATCTTCTACGAATCGCCATGTTTTACGATGGCAATTATTTTTTGCATGTTAGCAATTTTTATAATCATGTCCATCCTAAGCAAGCAAGAATTAGTATTAACGGTTTGCATCAATTTATACGCCATTTTCTTGCCAATGAAGAGGAAATTGACGTAAATTATTGCCAGATTGTTGAAGCTCGTTATTACAGGACAAGATTCAGTGCTAAGGAAATTGGACCAAAAGGAAATCAACTATTTTTTGATCGTTTGTTTGATGATATTCTAGTCTCGGAAGGAGTTATTCCATTTCATTTCCCAATCCGGACAGTTCAGGGTGTAAAAATGGAGAAAAGTATTGCTGTGTGGCTTTCTCTTGATGCTTTCGATATTGCCATTCAGAAAAGATTTGATGTTTTTGCTCTTGTTGCTTCTGATGGAGATTACCTACCTTTGGTAAGAAAACTTAATTCCCTTGGTATTAAAGTTCTTTTAGCTAGCTGGGAATTTGAATATATTGATGACTTTGGTCAACAAAAGATGACTAAAACTTCTCAAGATTTGATCAAAGAAGTCACTTATCCTGTGTTTTTGAATGAATTGATTGATGATGAAAACAACAAAGATAACGTGCTGATCAACAATATTTTTGTAGCAAAAACTGATAAAAAAGAATACGATAATTACGAAGAGAATTTAAATTCTTTTGAGAAGAATATGATCTATTGATGTAAAGCAGGTTGCTTGAACTTACTGGGAGATTTGCTATTTTTGCTCAAAATTTTATGCTAAAAAAAACTTGGTTTTTGTGGTTGTTGGCAATTTTGATTGGGCTAGG
The DNA here is from genome assembly GCA_026418905.1 of Bacteroidales bacterium. Classification (NCBI taxonomy): domain Bacteria; kingdom Pseudomonadati; phylum Bacteroidota; class Bacteroidia; order Bacteroidales; species Bacteroidales bacterium. The sequence continues at coordinate 19,185 of JAOAAK010000030.1, forward strand.
TATCATGTTTTTCCAACGATTAACAGGACCTACTTATCCATTATCTCTTAAACTATCCATTGAGGGTCAACGTTTAAAAATTAAATTTCCAAGAAGCTGGACAAGTGGTCAAAATGCTAAAATATCGATTTCTTCAAAAAAATTATCAGGTCAGTTTTTCATTTTTTATCGCCGCTACAAAAGTCATGATGTTTGGCAACGTGATACTTTTTCTTACCAGAACGGTCAATATGTATACAATTTGCCCACCCTACCACCAGCTGGTAAGATGATGTATTCTGTTGTATATTCGGACGGATTCACTGAAAAGCAATTGCATCCTGAACCCGTAATTTTAAGATATAAAGGATATGTCCCAACTTGGATATTGATTTTGCACGTGTTGATGATGATTTTGTCTGTTTTCTATGGTATTAGAGCAGGATTAGAAGCTTTGATAATAAGAAAACATCTCGTAAGTCTATCAGCTTTTGCAACGTTATTCCTCTTTGTTGGTGGTCTAATATTGGGTCCTGTTGTTCAGTATTATGCTTTTGGTGCTTTTTGGACAGGTTGGCCTTTTGGACATGATTTAACAGATAATAAAACAGCTCTTAGTTTGTTAGTATGGTTATTTGCTCTATGGAGGCTTCGTAAGCATCCCAACAACTGGAAAGTGGTCTTGATCGCATCACTAGTACAAGTTGCCATGTATTTTATTCCTCATAGCTTGTTAGGTTCGGAGCTTGATTTTGTTAAAGAAAATATATGAATTTCTATTTGTGGATTTTGATACTAACCACCTTGATATCTGTTCTTGCATTTTCGAGTTCCAATTTGATGAGCAAAATGATGTTTAGACCTTATCAGATTTATGAACATGGAGAATGGTACCGTTTTTTCACATATGGATTGGTTCATGCCGATTTGATTCACTTACTAGTGAACATGTGGGTTTTATATATTTTTGGCTCCGTAGTGGAAACTTCGTTGGTTCAACTCAAGGGATTTCGTGGAGAAATGTTTTTTTTGATGTTATATGTAGGTGGCTTGGTTTTTAGTCCTCTTTTGTCGTTTCAGAAACATAAAAAAGATATTTTTTATTCTGCTGTTGGTGCTTCTGGTGCTATATCTGCCGTGGTTTTCGCCTTTATTATAATGTATCCACTTGCCCCTTTAATGATTTTTCCAATCCCCATACAAATTCCAGCCGTATTCTTTGGAATCGCTTATGTTATCTATTCATGGTATATGTCTCGAAAAGCTAATGATCAAATAGGTCATGATGCTCATTTGCTTGGGGCAATATACGGAATTGTTTTTATGTTTATCATTGAGCCCAGATTGATTCTTCACTTTTTTAGCAAAATTTTCTAGTGATTTCATGGTAAACCTTGAAAAGTTTGTTCGAAAATGGTACGAAGATGAAAGTTTAGATCTCAATTCCTTCTCTCAGGCATTATGGTTATATCCGTTGGAAGAGTTGATTGGTCTGGCTCATGATATCCGTTTGAGACTAGATGCTAATGGTCGTGTTGGCTATGTGGTAGAAAGAAACATTAATTATACCAATGTTTGTGTCATTGGTTGCAAGTTTTGTACATATCATTGTTCTATACAAAGTAAAAAGGGGTTTGTTCTGAGTCAGCAGGAATTGTTTTCCAAGATATCTGAACTCGTAGATAGAGGAGGAAGACAAGTTTTTCTACAAGGTGGCATTCATCCATTTCTGCCGCTTTCGTGGTATGTAGATATGCTTCAGTTCATTAAAACTCATTTTCCACATCTTCGAATACATGCTTTTAGTCCAGTAGAGATATACCACATAGCAAAACGGAGTCAGATGTCGATTGAGAATGTGCTTAAGGTCTTACAAGAAGCTGGTCTTGATTACTTGCCGGGGGCTGGAGCTGAAATTCTCGTTGAGCGCGTACGAAAAATCGTTTCTCCTAAAAAAATAAGTGATCAAGAATGGTTGAACATTATGCATATTGCTCATGAAATGGGTTTGCCAACTTCTGCAACCATGATGTACGGACATGTGGAAACACTTGAAGAACGCATTGAGCATTTAAGGAAAATCTATTTGCTTCAAAAAAATAAGCCTGCAAATACTCCTGGTTTTGTGGCATTCATTCCTTGGCCCTATGTAGGAAACAAAAATTCTATTGGATCCCATAAATTTGTATCTCCTCATACAGCGGTTTCTTACCTGAGATTGATTGCTATTTCTCGAATTTTGCTTAACAATATCCCTATTCTGCAAGCTTCATGGCTTACGGTAGGTATAGAAGTTGCTCAGATGGCACTTCATGCTGGTGCTAATGATATGGGCAGTATTTTGATCGAAGAGAAAGTCATCACCGGGGGGAAACATCAACCATTCCCAAATGAGACTGAAATACAACAAATAATTCGGGATGCTGGCTTTATTCCTTTTAGACGTAATTAAATTTTCGGTTTTATTTGAACTTTAATGTATTTAACGATTTGAAGGGCAGTAGTTATTGTACTCAAATTGGTGAAAAGCCTACCGCTACCTCCCGTGGGATCACCATGCCCAATGGGTTGAAGAAAGTATTCTTCATCGGTTTGTTCAAAATCTATCATGGCAAAATAAACTATGCTGGGTTGTCCAGAAACTTCATAAGCCCTATTACCAGGAAAACGATTGTTATGCCAGTATTCATTGAAATCGAAAGGTTGATTAATCTCAAAAAACAAAAAACCCTTTCCTTGATAGTTTTCATCTAGCCGGGTAATGATTCGGAAGTTTTTGGGAGGAGTTGGCCCAGTATAAGCATCGGGAATAGAATTTTCGGTAGTTGGGATGTATAGTCCGTCTCTTTCTTTAATTCCTCTTTGATGCGACCAAAGAGGTAGGGTAGAAGGATGACGTTTTTCACCTGGTACCCATCGATTATCCTCTACTTTACCACGTTCATATACTCCTTTTCCAACAGATTGCGAAACGTAAAGTGTTTGAATAAATTTTCCGTCGGTGTTTGTGAGCCAAATTGCAATCACTGGATGATTGTATTTTTTACCTCCTGCAACTTCGATGATGATTTCTTGACCTTTCCCGTTTGGGTTTTTGGTCATTTCTACCCACTGTGCTGTATTTATCAGAGGGATTGCGAAAAATATCAGGTATAAATTTTTCATTTGGTAATTGATTATAATTGAATTATAACTCCTATAGTTGGTAGGATGGTACCTGTTCCATCTGAGGGAATTTCACGCAATATATATTTCTGAGGGTCATTAGGATCAATGAGAGGTTGTCCTTGAGGATCGAGATTGGTTAGCCGAGGGAGCTCCTGCGCTTTAAAATTGTAAAGATTTTGTATGTCTAGGTATAGGCGAAAATCAACTTTTTTAAACTGTATAAATTTTTTTTCAATGCGAATATCAAGCTGATGAAAGGGTTTAAATCTTTCTCCATTAAGCTTAGAATAGTCGAAATAAGGTCTGTTTTGGATGTCCCAGAAAGCGCGTATTGAGGATGTTTCGTAATCGTAGGGGGTGTATGGCAAGCCTCCAGCGTATCGCCAGCGAAAAGCGAAAGTCCAAAATTTTTTGAACCTTTTGTAAGCAGACACCACAAAAATGTGACGATTATCCCATGAAGTTGGACGATAGTTGCCGAGAGCATCCTTAAATTCACTTATCGCAAACGTGTAGGAAATTGAAGCGTAGGCTGTTTGATCATAACTAAAGATCTGAGCAAAAAGCTCACTTCCATAAGCCCTGCCTTTTGAAATGGATGTTGCTGGTTCATTTCCAATTGCACCATAATCAAGAGGTTTGAAAGCAAATGAAAGTCCATCCGTTAAAGAAGTCGGATATTTCGAGTAATGTTTGTAGAATCCTTCAAGAGTAATTTTAATGTTGGAATCATACAAATATGTAAACCCTGATACCACATGTGTTGACTGAATATATGAAAGTCTTTTTTTATTAACGAATATCCCATTTTCAAGATAGCCCATGGTCGTATAAGGTGGCAACTGAAAATATCTCCCTATTCCAGATTCCCACGATATTTTGGGAGCAAGTTTAAGTGAAGTGGCTATTCGAGGAGATATTTGTTTAAAAGGATTGTTCATTGTAGCACTATAGGTTGTTGCATCTGTTCTCACACCAGCTGTAATGGAGAGATTTGAATTAAAAAATTCTCGACTGGTTTGAAGGAAAACACCATATTTCCAAAAATACAAGTTGGATTCGAATTCTAACGTATCAATTGAATTACTCTTTAATAGTTTTTGAAAAGTCTTATTTTCATAGGTAGCGTATTCAATGTTTAAACCATACTGGATTTTACTCAAAGGCCATCGGTAAGTTCTTTCGATTCGAAACTTATTTTCTTGTTCGTTGCTGGAATAATCAAGTAATTTTTTGCTTGGATCTTCGATATTATCAAGGTACTTGATTTGAGAATTATTAAGCATACTGCGGCTTAACACCAGAAGTAGGGATCCATTCTGATAAAAGTGTCGGTATGAAATACCAGTAACATAGTTCCACTGAGAATAAATGGGTAAATATTTAAGAATGTAAAGCTGAAATTCAGTAGGATCCTGAATATTTAAATCAAGTTTCATAACATCAAGAGCCCCAAGACTTAGAAAACCGATTTCATTTCGATTATCTGGTTTGTATCGAATTTTAATTGTGTAATCATTAAAAGTTGGAAGAAAGGGGAGTTGTAATGCTTTAAAAAGCAAAGCCAAATACGAACGGCGTATACTAAAAAGATATCCTGTTTTTTCCCCGATAGGACCATCGGAGGAAAAAGCAGCTTCAGAAGCTCCAATAGAAAAACGGAAAGATGGTTTTGTTTCACGAGGTGTTTTAGTCTTAAACTCAAAAACAGAACTCAAGGCATTGTAACGGGATGCGGGAAAGGAACTAGCAAGAAAATCCAAATTTTTAATGATATCTGTATTTAGAATGCTATTGGTTCCTCCGGAGGCTCCTTGTGTGGCAAAATGGTTTATATAAGGTATTTCAATATCGTCGACGAAAAATCTATTTTCACTGGTAGAACCGCCACGGACAATGATATCATTACGGTTAGCTATAGGAAAAGCAGCAACGCCAGGAAAATTCTGAATAACTCGAGCTATGTCGCGGTTACCGCCAGCGGAATTTTCAATTTCACTTGCACTGATCTTGATGTTAGAAATTGGACTTTCAAGTTTTTTTTCAAATTTTTCAGCTGTAACTTGAACTTCTTTCAATGCAAAACTTTGTTCCTCAAGACTAAATTCAAGTGTTACGGTTTTGTTATTTAACACTTCTATTTCTTGTGTAATGATGGGCTTAAAACCTACCGCTGAAATTCGCAGGACATAAAAACCTGGCGGGATGGAGGCTATGATAAATTTACCATCAAAGTCGGAATAGGAACCCGTTGTTGTATTTAAGACTTGAATGGTTGCAAAAGGAATAGGTTCGTTGTTTTTTGAACTTTTGACATAACCTTCAATGTTTCCTGTTTGAGCGTGTGTAAGAAGTTGAAAATAAAGGATCATACATAGGAAAGAAAACCTCATTTTTTTAGCAAAAGAACAAAAAAGGCTTTTAAAATAGAAAAAAAAATGATGAAAATCAATAAAGAACGTTTATCAGTCGTTGAGCTTTAAAGTAATTAGTTGGGCAGTTACACCATTTAATAAATTCAGCTTTCGAGTAAGTTCTTCATGTTGAGACGTATCACCTACAAGCTCGAGAAAAATTAACCCGTTTTCGCTGCAATTTTCCAACACTCCTTCATGAATACCCAGACGTGTTTTAATAAGACATCCCCATGCGGTTAAAATTTTTTGAACTTGGTCGGCTGTTTCTTTTCTTTGACGCAAATAAATCAAAAGTACATTTTTTTCCATAGAGGAATTTTTTCAAAAATAAAAAATTTTTTATAAATAAAACAAACCTTATTTTGAATGAAATAATTTTTTTTCAACTTCTTCACATATAATATGACCGATCATAATATGGGCTTCTTGTATTCGAGGGGTATGATGAGATGGAACATCTATTAAGATATGAGCATATTGAGCTAATTGTCCTCCTCCAGCACCGGTCAAAGCAATTATTTGTAAACCCAAAGAACGTGCAGTTTCAGCTGCTTTCAGAACATTTACCGAATTGCCGGAAGTGGAAAGGGCAATCAGAATGTCGCCCGATCTCCCTTGGGCACGTATGAGTCGACTAAATATCTGAGAAAAATCATAATCGTTAGCTACAGCTGTAATATACGACGTATTTGTTGTAAGGGATTCTGCGGGTAGAGGAGGTCTTTCCAGTTTGTATCGTCCCGAAAACTCGGCTGCTAGGTGTTGGGCATCAGCAGCACTACCTCCGTTGCCGCAGAGCCACAACCGATTTCCACTAAGAAAACATGAAGCAATAAGCTCAATAGACTTTTCTATTTTCTCGATAAGTTGAACATTTTCAATTATTTTCCTTTTAACCTCGATAGATTCTTCAATGCTGAGTTTTATCATTGTTTTCAATCACTTCTTTAATAATATACTTATTTCTATCGGGACTTACACGTCCGACCATTTCTGCAATAAAGCCACCAATGAAAAGTTGACTTCCTATTATCATACATAAAAGAGCTAGATAAAAAATGGGTAATTCAGCCATTTTCTGAAGACCCATAAAAATCTTAGCATAGGCAAGGTAGCCAGCAATAACAAAGCCTATGAAAAAGAGAAGCATACCCATAGAGCCAAAAAAATGCATAGGTCGTTTGCCAAATCGAGTTACAAACATGATAGTCAGTAAATCCAGAGGTCCACGTATGAAACGGGCCATCCCGAATTTGGAATAGCCATATTTACGTGGTCTGTGAACAACCACTTTTTCACCTATTCGTTGATAACCAGCCCATTTTACTATGACTGGTATATAGCGATGCATTTCCCCGTATAGTTCAATATTTTTAACTACTTCTTTCCGATATGCTTTAAGACCACAATTAAAATCGTGAAGTGGTATACCGGAAAAAAGTCTTACTGTCCAATTGTAAAATTTGGTTGGAATAGTCTTAGATATGGGATCGTAACGTTTTTTCTTCCAGCCAGAGACAAGATCGTATTTTTGATCCTTGATCATTTCATAAAGAGCTGGTATTTCTTCAGGATTATCTTGAAGATCAGCATCCATGGTTATCACAACTTCTCCTCGTGCCCTCTCAAAGCCTACTTGTAGTGCAGCAGACTTACCGTAATTCCTGTTAAAACGAATGGCTTTGATAAAAGGGTATTTAGTGGATAATGATTTGATTACATTCCATGATTGATCAGTACTTCCATCATCAATAAAAATTATTTCGTAACTATATTGTTCTTGTAATACACGATAAATCCACTCTGTTAGCTCTTCTAAGCTTTCCTGTTCATTAAAGAGAGGGATAATAATAGATATGTCCATGAAAATTATTTTTTTCGAGCGATCAGAGCTATAAGAGCTGATAGAACAAGAGATTTAATTGGATAATAAGCAAAATAAAAATAATGAGAAGAAATTTCCTTTAGTTTATCAAGATCTTTGGCAGCTTGTACGAGTCTTTCGTCTTTTTCTGCAAGTTGTAAAATCTCAATTCTTATTTTTTCTATGCAGTCATTTAAATACGCCGTATCGAGTATAAATAATAAGAGCATTTTAACTACCAAAAAAAGAATGAGAGGTAATGCTAAGATTAAAAAGGAACTCAGCCATGCCGTTAGAAAATTGGTAGTTTGATTTTCACTTTTTAAACGAATATCATGAATGGCTTTAAAAGATAGATAACCCAATACGGATGCTTGAACAAGAAAAAAAACAAACTGAAATTTGAAAATATTACCATTAAAAAAATACACTAATAATAAAGGTAGTATTATGCCTATGGTAGCCCACACCAAATATTTACTGGTTACATCTTTTAGAAGAAAAAAATTAACGTTACTCATTTTGAAGGTAAAAATACAAAGAAAAATAATTTAGGATCGAATATCCATTTCATTGATGATTCTTTGAGCGTTCATCATTTTGTCCATCACGAACAAAACATAACGAATGTCGACGACAATAGAACGTTGATAGTCAGGTAAGTATCTAAAATCACTGGTGGTAGCTTCCCAATTCTTATCGAAGGCTAATCCAATCAATTCTCCGTTGCCATTGAGAACAGGACTTCCTGAATTGCCTCCAGTAATGTCGTTGTTGGTTATGAAACAAACCACGAGAGTACCATTTTCTCCGTACCTACCAAAGTCTCTTTTTTCATAAAGTTTTTTAAGAAGTTCTGGAACCTTGAATTCTTCTGAAGTGGGATCTTCTTTCATCAAGAGCCCATCAATAGTGGTATAATACATATATTCGACAGCATCCTTAGGTTTATATCCTTTAATCGTACCAAAAGAAATTCGCATGGTCTTATTTCCATCGGGGTAAAAATTTTTGTTTTGTTGCTTTTCTCGAAGTCCTTTAACATATAAGCGCATCCCTTGGTTTAACTGATCTTGGAGAGGAGTAAGACTTTCAGAAACACTTTTGTTGATTTGTTGTATTTCTTTTCCAAGTATATATAGAGGATCGTTAACAAGAACGGTACGGGTTGGATTTTTTAAAAAATGATTCATTTTTAACGAGTCCCCAAATATGGAAGAAGAAAAAGCAGCATTTGCAAAAAGATAATAATTACCATTGAATTTATTTTTGATCTCTTTAAAAACGTTGAGTGAGTAAAAAGGAGGACAATGTTGGGCATATGCTTGAAGCATAGCAGCTAATAATTTCTTTTCTGTATCAAAATCAAATAAATGAAAATATGTAGTTAATGATTGCATAAGCTTTTGAGTAATTTGATTTAAATCAGTTAAGTTAACCTTCTCACTGGAGAGGATATTATCCAATTCAAAAAAGTCAGGGATGTAGCGAAAGAAAGAATTTCCCGTTGTGAAACATTCGTAAATAAGTCGTTGTGTTTTTTGTAATTCCGCCATTTTCGAGATGGAATTGTAAACTTTAATTAAAGCTGATTTATAATAATCAGATTTTAAGATTTCATCGTTGTCTGCCCAACTTTCAAAATCTTCTTCTTGACTTATTCGTTGATTTATTAAATTTTGTTGCATTATGCTTTGATTTTGTCCTTTGTAGTATTTGTAATAATTTGATAAATACTGATAGTTGGCCACATATTTGAGTCGTACTTTTTGACTCTCTTCCATAGATTCCTTTAATATTTTAAGCTTAATTGCACGAATATCGATGACCAATGGATTAATGACATGATAAAGCATTTTTATTTCATAAGATGTTATGTAACGTTTTGTTGAACCTGGATATCCTAAAATCATGGTAAAGTCGCCCTCTTTCCTTGAAGCTATCGAAATGGGCAGGAAATGTTTTGGCTTGAGAGGAACGTTGGACTTGCTAAAATGAGCGGGTTTTCCGTCGGGTGAGGCATAAACTCGGAAAACTGAAAAATCACCTGTATGTCTTGGCCACATCCAATTATCTGTGTCACCACCAAAATTACCAATGGACAAAGGAGGGGTTAAAACAAGCCTTACATCTGGATATACTTCGTATACGAAGAGATAATATTCATTGCCGTAATAAAATTCTCTCACTGTAGCTTCGTAGAATTCGTTTATAGTAGCTTCTTTTTCCAATCTTCTAGCGATGCGTTGAACAATTTCTTTTCTTTCCTTTTCTGTAGCTTCGAAAGGTATAGAATCAATAATTTTTCTTGTTACATCTTCAACGCGTAACAGAAACTTTACTTTCAGATTGGTATTTGGATACAGTTCCTCTTCGTATGTTTGGGCGTAAAAACCATTGGTGAGAATGTCATTGCTTACTGAGCTTAGAGCTGCAATTGCAGGGTAGCCACAGTGATGATTAGTGAAAATTAAACCTTGTGAACTTACTACATGGCCCGTACATCCAGTTCCAAATACAACTATGGCATCTTTAAGAGAACCTCGGTTAATGGAATAAATATCTTCTGGAGTAAGTTTAAGTCCCAAGGCTCTCATCTGCTCGTAGGTCTCAGGATTCAGCAGAAAAGGCAGCCACATGCCTTCGTCCGCTTTTACAAGTAATAGATTTAGATGTATGGCGATGAAAAGGAAAAGTTTTTTCATAACGTTGAAATTCTTCGTGCAATTTTAAAATAAATTCCAAATAAAAAAAGGAAATGAAATATGACGAATTATCTGTTTTAGATAAAGGATATTAATTTTTACACAAAAAGTTAAAAAAACAAGACATAAAAAGGTTTACAAATGGTTAACTTTATTTAAAAGTAACCTCATATATATCCATGTCTTCAATACATGCATCTTGAGCGGCATTTTTCCACGTTGAATAATAACCAATATTAAGGGGTTCAATAAATTTAAAGCCTATATCATCACAAGTTGTATTGATGGGATATCCTAAGTTTTCCGGAACACTCCAAACCCCTTCGTCGGAAAGAGTTGAAACAAAAATATCGTAACCTCCCATACTGTTATGACCTTTGGAACTGAAGAACAACGTTATTCCATCTTGAAGAACAAAAGGATAATCTTCGTCGTATGGGGTATTAATGATAGGTCCAAGATTATAAGCTGGTCCCCAATCTCCGCTTTCTAATTTTTCAGAAATATACAAATCTTTACCACCATAGCCACCAGCTCGATCGCTAGAAAAAATTAGAAATTTCTCGTTCATAAAAATAAAGCCAGAAGTTTCGTTGTGTTTAGTATTGATATTGGGATTGAAAAGTTCAGGTTCATAAAACTTTTTTCCTTTTGCTTCACAGAAGTATAGATCGTAGTTTTTTTCTTTTTTTTCATCTCGTGAAAAAATTAAACCCTTTTGATTAAAGAGTAGGGATGCAGCGTATTCGCTGAGGGAGGTGTTGAGTTTTTGTCCCATTTTTTTTGGCTTTGACCACTTACCATGTTTTTTAGTACTCAAATACAAGTCAGATTTGTAAACGTCTTGATACACCATACCTCCCGTCGAACCTTTTCGATCTGAGGAAAAGACCATGATTTCATCATCCATACTCACAGCAGGAAGATAGTCATTGTAAGGAGTGTTAATTTCAGTGACAGGTTTAACTGACACATTTTTGTTAGGATTTTCGTAAAATTTTTTTGCATTTTCTAGATATGTTAGCCATTGATTGATTTCATACAAGTACATGGCATCGCGGTTTTTATCGGTGAGGTATGATGAAAATTGTTTAAAAGCTTTCTCAGCCAGATCAAACTGATAGGTATACATGTACATTTGCCCAAGATATAACCAGGTAAAAGCTGGCGAGGCTTTTTCTCTCCAACTATAACTGTAATTTGGATTGACATTTTTTGATGCTTTCACAAGAAAAGGTATGATTTCGGAAGCAGGATAATGAAGATAATAATACGACATGGCTACAAAAAAATTGACGTTCGCATGATTTCTGTCTTGTACGAGCAGTCTTTTAAAACCTCTTAAAGCATTTTTGTAAAATCCGTAGTCAAACCAATCTCTAGATTCTAAAAACAAGTTCTTCCATTCTTTTTCAATTTCTTTTAGTTTTTCTTGCCCGTGAAGAGATAAAAAAATCGTGATAAAAAAGAAAACAAAAGATTTTTGCATCTTTTTTATGCTAAGATAGAAAATTGAAAAAAAACTAATATGACAATTTAAATTTTGGTAACAAATTCATCTAGAGGCTTACGAGGTCTACGATTAGTAGCACGTTCGTGATATTCTTTAGGAAGTGAGTATGGGTCGCCTAGATATCCCAGTGCAAGAATTGTGATGATATCAATATCTTCGTTTATTTGAAAATCTTTTCTAACTTGATCAGGGTTGAATCCTGCCATCATATGACTGTAAATGTCATTTTCCATAGCCTGGATGATCAGAAAACCTATTGCAGTTCCGGTGTCAAACCTAGCGTAAGAATTGGGGTTGTTGTTGTGAGTAAATGTTTTCTTAGCACCTACGACGACTAAAACAGGGGCAGTGGATGCCCACACCTGATTGTAAGGATCCATACTTTTAATAAGTTTTTCGTAGCTATCTTGACCTTTGAAGCTATAATAAAAACGCCATGGTTGTTCATTAAAAGAAGACGGAGCTCTCGAAGCTGCATTAAAAAGTTGCTTCAAAGTAATTTCATCAATGGGGCGAGAATCAAAAGATAACGGACTGAATCTTTTTTCGATTTGAATCAACATATTTTTTAACAAAATTAAAAGATCTGTTTGTTCGAATAGTAATCCCTGTTGGATATCATATTTTAAAGTTGATATAAGTCATTTAAATCAGTCACGTAATAATGTTTTAGGATATTTGTAAAAATTTATTTAAAAGCAACGTACCATGAAACACTTTATTTTTTTCATTTTTTTTATCACAATAACTGCTTCATGGAGTCAGATACCCAATGCGAGTTTTGAAACCTGGCAATCATTTGGTAGTTATGAAAATCCAACTTTTTGGGATACACCGAACGATCTAACTTCCTCGTTTGGAAAAATCGTAGTAAGTAAGGAATCCAATCTTGTTTACGATGGTATGCATTCCATTAAAATAACAGTGGTTAGTTCCTTATTTGGCAATTTGCCTGGTATAGCTGTGTTAGGAGACTTTAGTTTTAACATGAGTACGATGTCGCCGAGCATAACTGGTGGAATTCCATTTACGCAACGTCCGTTGAAATTAAAGGGGTATTATCAATATGAACCTAACTCACCTGATAATGCTTTGATTGGAATTTTTTTGTTAAAAGAGAATGGTTCGTCGTTCGACACCATTTCAGCAGATGGTTTTGAGCCAACAACTACCGCAACACAGTGGACTTATTTTGAAATACCCATCAATTATCGAAACAGTGAAGCCCCAACCCATATGAATATTTTACTAATGCCTACCAACCGATCAATCCCAAGAAATGGAAGTACTTTATATGTTGATAAACTCGAACTTGACTTCCCCACATCAATCACTTTCGATGAAAATGAGATAGATTTTAAAATTTATTTTAACAATTCATCTTTGCTCTTTGAACATGATGAAAAAGAATTATTACATGTTGAGATATACGATGTTCTTGGGCATCTTGTACTTCAAAAGTTAGTGGATAAAAAAGTAGAAACATTTGATTTACCAGCGACCAAAAACATTTTCATAGTAAAAGTTAATTCATCCCGTGCAAGTAAAACTTGTAAAATTGTCTTACCATGAATAGGTTCTCAATTGCTTTTGCTTACCTTGTGGCTACAGTATTTTCCATATTTTCTCAGGAAGAGAAAAAAACCTCTCGATTTGTTGTATTCACTTCTCCATTTGGAGTTTTTACAAACACCATACCATTAGGGGTTGAATATACACTACTACCTTTTTTTTCCCTTAATATTAAAGGAAGTTATACCTACTCAGAAAGTGGAAAAAACGAACTTAACTATTTTAAGTTATATGGGACATCTGTCGGAGGTGATATTAAGTTGTTTATTCAATACAAATACGGTCATTATAAGTTCTCTACTATGTTTAAAAGCTTTAACAAGCTAAATGCAGAAATGTCAGAGTATAGTTTGCAACGTACAGGTTCTGTTCTTGTCTCCAAGTCATACGTAAAATTGGATTATAAGTATGAGGACTTACGTAATCGTTCCTATTTTAGAGGTGAACCCATTGATGGATTTGATTTTGTTCATGGTGCTGGACTAGCCTTCGGTGTAGAATGGCTTTTTTCTAACATGATTTTTATAAATTTTTACTTAGGGCCTTATTATTATTTCCACCATACGTCTGATCAATATTTAAACAATCTTCAGAAAGGCTCTTTTTTTCAATCGATGATGCTTAAAGGCTCAACTGGGACTAAAATTAATTTAGGTTTTGAGGTAGGCTTTCATTTTTAACTTGAATCTTCGGATGCAGTGAGTATTTTTAGCTTCTTATCATAGATCCTTATTGCTTTTAATTGGGGTTTAATTTTAAAATAACAAAAAGTTAAAGTTGTTTTCTCAATGAATTCATTTATACTCTTTAAACTTGCGATTGGTAATACCTTTTATGAAAGTCATCTTTACAGTGTTTTTTAAAATAGTCTTTCTAGCATTAGTTTTTGCTGATGACCCTCCTGCATCAAAATTCGAGATCAAAGGGTATGTTCAGGTTCAGTATCAGAAATTTTTCGTACCTGACACCATTGGTGGAGTTACTCCTTACTTTGCTCATTTTGCTGGTGGTCCATTTGTTGGGTTTTCCACCAGTGATCGGTTTCAGATAAGACGAGGACGTCTCAAGGCCGTCCATCATTCTTCTTTTTCTGAAGCTGTTTTGTCCCTTGACCTGACGGAGAGAAACGTTAGATTAAGAGACGTGTACGTGGGGGTGAGCGAAAAAAAGTGGCAAATTTTTGGGATAGTCGCTGGAATCTTCCCAAAGCCATTTGGAAAAGAAGTACCCATGTCATCTTCCCAACGACCTTTTCCAGAGCGAGCAAGAATAATTCAAACTCTTTTCCCTGATGAAAGAGATCTGGGCTTTATGCTAAACGCTGAAAAGAAATGGAAGGAAAAGCTGCCCACTTTAAATTTTAAAACTGCATTGGTCAATGGCAATGGTGCAACGCTTGAGACTGATAAATGGAAAGATTGGATAGCTTCTTTGCATGTGGATCAGAAAGATGTGGGTGGGTTTTTTTCTTTCAGTGTGGGTTTCTCACTGTATCGAGGAGGAATGAATCATATCTTTGAACCTGTTGATACGGTTGCATCTAATACCAATACAAAGTTTTATGTATACCGTTTTAATAACCATATAAATGATTCAACTGGTCGAACAACTAAGGGCTTTGTGGTTGACACAGCTTTTACTCGATCTTGTGGTAGAACCGGAGGGAAAGTAAATAAAATTTATAATAGCGTTGATTTGAACATAGAATTTAAATCTGTTCTTGGCAAAACATGGATTTATGGTGAATATATTTGGGGGGTTCAACCTACACCAGTTTATTATAAAGATGTGGAACAAGCTTATATCGTCTACAATGGCATGAATAGTTTTAGTTATACTGGCCCCATGATTGGTGTAAGTTGGCCTATGTACGATCAACCTCAGCCTTATAACCCTTCAAGTGTAGGCCCGAGGATCAAACATTACCATACTTTTATCAGAAAAATGAACGGAGGATATATTGGTTTAAGTCAATCGGTTTTTCAGACTCCTTTCAATATACTTTTCAGATTTGATTGGTACGATCCTAATTTGTATGTAAAGGGAAAGGAAATAACTTATAATGAAGATTTGTACTTTAATGATCCAACATATATTAAACCTTATCTTTCACCAGCTGATATAGCTTTTCATACCTTTGGCTGGGGCTTTTCTTGGGCAATTAGAGAAAATGTCACTTTTACAGTTTTCTACGACCATGTTAAAAATGAAAAAGTAGAGATTGGTCCTTATCCAGGAGATTTGAGGCTGGGCAGAATTCCATCGCCTGGATATACAAGAGATTTGGACGATGATGTTTTAACCGTTAGGTTGCAGTATCAATTTTGAATTTTATGAAGAGATTCAACTATGTGTTGTTTTTGACGTTAATAGTTAATCAAGTTTTTGCGGGTACACGATTTTATCGTGCTTCATTTAGAGACGATCCTACGACTACCATCGTGATTGGTTGGTGTGAAGACGGAACATCGACAAATCCAAAGTTATTTTATGGGCCACAGGATCATGGTCAGAATTATCAGAATTATCCTTATCAAGCAACAGTAAGCCGCACGGTCTCACATCGCGGACTTGTGAACCATTTTGTGCGGTTAACAAATCTACAACCTGGGACAAAATATTTTTTTGTCATTAAAGATGATCAGAGTATTAGTCCAAGAATGTCTTTCAAAACATTGAGTGACAATCCAAATGTACCTATTTTGTTTGTTTCTGGTGGTGATACGAGAACAGGAGTTCCGCTCGTAGAATATGAGGTGGATCAGTGTGTTCCCAGAAGAAAAAGAGGGTTTGAACTGGTTGCTAAAATTCGTCCCGATTTTGTTGCATTTAGCGGAGATTTTGTGCTGACAAATACTTCGACTCAACAGTGGATCGATTGGTTTACGGATTTTCAATTAACCATTGGACCTGAAGGAAGACTTACACCTATCATCCCCGTATTTGGAAACCATGAAGACGCTGTGGATGTATATAATTTTTTTGACATTCCTAATAGCAATGCTTTCTATGCTTTAACTTTTGGAGGTAATTTACTGAGATTATATACACTCAATTCAGACATTGGTTGCGGTTCTTCTCAACTTAATTGGTTTCAAAACGATCTTCAGCTTCATACGAATACGGTGAATGAACCATACTGGAAAGCAGTTCAATATCATATTCCTTTGGTCCCTCACGGTGAATATTCACCTATGACGTCGCTTATCAGTTGTTGGGCACCATTGTTCACACAATATCAGGTGAGACTAGCTATGGAAGGACACACACATGTTGTGAAGATTACTTGGCCTATAGTCCCTTCAAATGCAACGGGTAGTGATAACGGTTTTATTAGAAATGACCAAAACGGAACAGTCTATTTAGGCGAAGGGAGTTGGGGAGCGCCTTTGCGGAATTTGTATACATACTACAGTTCAAGTGCAGCTTATAATTGGACAAGAAACCAGGGAAAGTTCGCTTCGTTCTTCGTTGTGACTGTTACTAAACAAAAAATTCAGATCCGAACAGTTATGTTCAATGATGCCTCTCAAGTAGCTAACGTTAGTCAAGTTCAACCTAACGACCCGCCAGGTACGTTGCCTTCTGGTTTGACTTTTTGGAATCCGAGCAATGGTGGATTGGTAGAAATCCCGACAAATCGCATATTGAGCAACGATGCTACTTTAAGTCAATTACAAGTGAGCTATGGTAATCTCTCTCCCAATTTTAATTCATCAGTTACTACATACGAAGTTCTGGTACCTGATACTTTGTCATTCGTTCCAATTGTTACAGCTACACCTAGTCATCCTGGAGCGTACGTATCTATTCAACAAGCAACGTCTATTCAAGGTACTCAAAGCAACCGAACAGCAACCAT
This sequence comes from Bacteroidales bacterium, assembly GCA_026418905.1. Taxonomy (NCBI): domain Bacteria; kingdom Pseudomonadati; phylum Bacteroidota; class Bacteroidia; order Bacteroidales; species Bacteroidales bacterium. The sequence continues at coordinate 36,265 of JAOAAK010000030.1, forward strand.
TACCGTTACAGCTGAAGATGGTGTGACGACAAAAATTTATCAGGTAGTTTTTCAGGCTATGCCAATTGCCAATGCTTATCTTCAGTCGCTCGTGCCAAGTCATGGATCATTAACTCCTTCATTTAGTCCAACAACTTATAATTATATCGTGTATCTACCTTATGGTTTTGTCGACACACCTTACGTAACAGCTACACCACAGGATCCCATGGCCACGATGACAATTACACAACCAACTTCGCCAGATGGTATCGCTACGGTAGTCGTAACATCCTCGAATCAACAGGTAACTAAAACATATACAGTTGATTTTATCGTTTCTTCTAGCACCGATAATTATATTATTTCTTTTGTTGTCCCTAATCAAATTGGACAAAGTATCATTGATAATCAGAACAATACTATCCAATTTACCATGCCGTACAACTACGATGTGACCGCAATTGTTCCATACATAGTGCATACTGGCGTGAGTATTCACCCGCCCGCTGGAACACCGCGTAATTTTACCACTCCTGTGCAATATACCGTTTACTCAGCTAATAATACTCCACGTACTTATACAGTTTATTGTTCTTTTGCTCAACCAAGTAGTGACGCTTATTTGAGCTATCTTGAGGTGAAAGACAAGATACTAGATCCATCTTTTACCCCTGAAAATTCCTTATATTTTGTTTATGATACAGCAAGTAAGCCAGTGATCATAGCTATCCCGAGAGATTTAAATGCGACCGTAAAAATTTTTCCACCCGAAAGTGCTACAGGCTCATCTGCTCAACGAACGGCGCAAATTTTAGTCATTGCTCCCGACCTGATCACAACACGTCTTTATTCTATCATTTTCGGAACACAAACCAGCATACCCTCTCAATTTTTACCAACAATAAGAGTTTTTCCAAATCCTTGCACTTCTGCTTTTTATATTCAATTACCAGATCAACAACAAACCTATCAAATCCAGATTTTTTCAGGTTTAGGTCATCTCATGTACGATAATATCGTTACGAGTAAGGAAATTAGAGTTGATTGTGCAAATTGGCCTGCAGGAACTTATTTCGTGATAGTAAAATATTATCATGCAAATGTTCATTTCAAAAAAGTGAAAGTAATCATACAAAAATGAAAATATATTTTTTAACGTCGGTATTTTTGATTGCACTCTATTCGTTGTTAGGTCAGTCGAAGAATTATAGTAAACGGCTTGATAAGTCTTTTGATCCAATTTATGCTCCATTTTATCATGGGGTTGCTTCAGGAGATCCTTTATCTGATCGGGTAATAATATGGACGAGAGTGACCGATTTCAGCTTTGGATCAGATAGTATCCCTGTTCAGTGGTTTGTGTGTTTGGATACGTGTTGTCAACAAGTTATTAAGAGTGGTTATGCCTATGCAAGTGCTTCTCGTGATTTTTGTGTTAAGGTAGATGTTACAGGATTGCAGCCAGATACATGGTATTATTATTATTTTCGTGCTCTTGGTCGGAATTCTGTTTTAGGCAGGACACGGACTTTACCTGTAGGAAATAATCTAAATAATTTGCGTTTTGGTTTTTTTCATGGAAGTAATTATAACAGTGGTTATTATAATGCCTTACGAGACTTAGCCAACAGGAATGATGTTGATTTCATGATTCATCTCGGAGATTATATCTACGAGTACGGTACGGGTGGATATGGCAATCATCCGGATCGTTGGGTTGTGCCTGATTGGGATATTGTAACTCTCAGTGATTATCGTGCTCGTTATAGTCATTATCGCCTTGATCCAGATCTTAGGTGGGCTCATCAGCAGTACCCATGGTTTGTGATCTGGGATGACCATGAAGTAGCTAATAATGCATGGCGACATGGTGCAGAAAATCATGATTCAACTACGCAGGGTAGTTATGAAGTTCGTCGTGCATGTGCTATTCAAGCTTTTATGGAATGGATGCCTCTGAGACCTGTGAACAACCCACAATGTCCCGATAATCACATTCGTAAGTACTTTGATTTTGGCGATTTGGCAAGGCTTATTCTAATCGATTCTAGGCATGAAGCACGAATGGCACAAGATGCTTTGCCCAATAATGATCCTAACAAAACCATGCTGGGAGAAGTGCAATATCAGTGGATAACACAAGCTCTATACGAATCATACCATAATGAACATCAAAAATGGAGAATCATTGGTAATCAAGTGATGTTTGTCCCCCTTAAAATATTAGGTCAAGTTGTTAACAACGACCAGTGGGATGGATATATGCAGGACAGACAAAGGATTATGAATTTTATACGTTACACCAATATTAAAAACAATGTGATTATAACGGGCGATATTCATACTTCTTGGGCTTGTGACGTGCCAGATCCTTACATAGGTCAATATGGACCTAACGGGCAAGGATGTTCTAATCTTGTTGAATTTGTCTCACCAAGTATAACATCTCCTTCTTTCCCATTCGGAAATGGAGTAGGGGTACCACTCATTATTTCCAATAATCCTCACATTAAATGGGCAGATTTAATTTACAAAGGATACTCCATTCTTGACATTAAGCCTATGAGAGTGCATTCGGACTGGTTTTTTGTTAGTACCATCGATAATCCTGATAGCTTTCAAACAAACTGGGCTCAAGGTTGGTACGTTAATAAGGATGAAAATTTTCTGCGAATGGCTTATGCTCCTGCTTTGCCTTTAAATACTTATCCCTCATTGAGTGGAGAAAAGCCATTTTCATGCCAGCAAGATTCTACCATCACACAACTCAATGAAAATGGTCATTTTACTTTATTGAGTCTTTTTCCGAACCCTAACAACGGAAGAATGACTATACAGTATCATCTCAAAGAACCACAAACTCTGACATTTCATGTATTGGACATGCATCAAAAATTAGTTTATCAGGAGAGTATTACACCAGCGAAATTTGATATTCAATACCATGGATTTAACTTGCATTTACCTGCAGGTCAATACTATTTGTTGATTTATTCAAATCAGAAATTGCTAGGGAAAATACCATTTGTAATTGTTAATCGATAAAATAAATGAGTATGAAAAAGTTTTTATTGTTTTGTTTCATGTTTATTGCCGGAAAATTGGCACTATTTTCACAATCGCATTTTGATATTCAAGTTTATCATCAATGCGATTCTGGTAAGATCAAACTGATCAATCATCATCCATCCAATGGTTATCAACCTCATTTTATGACTACTACAGGATTTAGGTATTCGTGGAATTTCGGAAATGGTCAAACATCCACTGCAGAAAATCCTCCTTTAGTAAAATATTCACAACCTGGAACATACAATATTTCTTATTCAGTCACTATCGACACGGTTGGATTTTATTTAAATCGTATGACTGTTACAAGAGTTGGATGTACGGATCCTTTTGGAGGAAAACCTGATGTATACGTAATAATACGAGATAATGATGGTATTGAAGTTTACAATACATTTAATAATCAATTTGTTAACACTTCTCCACCATACACGTGGGAGCCACAAATCTTATTGAAAAATCCCCCTTATTTTGTATGGGTTTGGGATGATGATCCAGTAGATGGTGATGATAATTGTGTTGATGATTCTGAAAATCAACCCGGAGCGTCAACCCTCATATTATTACCTCCAAACAATCCTCAGCATTTTGGAACGACAACTTATGTTGATACCAACAACATGGTCATCGTCGAATTTGAATTTTATAAGCCTGTACTTCAATTTTCCCAACAAAAAACATTTACTGTATATTCTTCTCCAGCTGTTCCAACTCTTAACTATACTTACGGAAATTATCATATTAATGACCCAATTCCTCCTGTCATCGCATCAATTCAAAATGCAAATGTTGCGTATTGGTATGATGATTCATCTTTTGTTCAACCCATTGATACGGGTGAAGTATTTTATTTTCATCCTACCGGAAACGGGACATTTACTTTTTGGGTCAGGCAATACAATCCTACCTCTACATGTTATAGTCCAGCTGCAAGTGTAACATTCGAAATATACGGTGCAGCTTCTGTTTGGGAAGGTCATGAACGAAAACCTAGTTTTTCTTACGATAATATTGAAAATAGTTTGAACCTTTCTTTTTTTAGTCCAACCGAAAAAATAGTTGATATTCAAGTATTTAATTCACTTGGTCAGGTCTTATTCAAAGAAAAACTTCGTAACTATAACAACAGTGATATATCGATTAATTTGCCGAATCTAACAGATGGGATTTATTTTGTAAAAATAGAAACCTCTAAACATCAGGTGACTGGCAAGTTCGTAGTAAAGCATTAAAACAAACATGAACTCCAAAAAGTATATTTTACTGTTTCTCTCTTTTGTAGTTGTCCAATGGTTGTTCGGACAAAATACTTTTCAAGTCACTCCTAATCCAGGTTGTGTAGGAGTTCCTGTAAGTTTCGCTACTCTATTTTCTTCCAATTATGTTCCTATTCCAAATTTTACTACAGGTTATTCTTATTACTGGAATTTCGGTAATGGTCAAACTTCTACGCAACCCAATGTAACTGGCTTTGTTTACAATTCGGCCAACGATTACCACATCAGACATGTGGTGTACATTGATACGGTTGGGTTTGTTTTGAAAAAAGTTGAAGTACTTGCAGGTGCGTGCAACGACCCATTTGGAGGTGCACCGGATCCATATCTTATAATAACCAACGGGAATAATCAAACTGTTTTTTCTACGGCTTCTTCCCCTTACAACGATACACATTTTCCGGTAAGCTGGAACTTGAACATATTGCTTACTCATCCCCCTTATAGGTTTTGGGTTTGGGATAAAGATTCTTACGATGGCGACGACAATTGTGTCAACGATCAAGAAACTCAACCAGGTGTGTATTCCAACATAAATCTGCCTCCCAACGACACCACCACCTTTGGTGAAACAGTATATTCTTTCACGAATCAAGGACTTACTTATAGGCTATATTTTTCAAAAAATGTAACCAAGCATCAAGAAAGTTACACATATACTGTTCATTCTAGACCTTCTCTTCCGGTTCTCGTAGAGAATTTTACTCACTTTTGTTTGGGACAGTCTCCTGAACCTTTGGTAGTTTTGAGTCAAAGCGGATATGAATATGCATGGTTTTCAGATACAACGCTTACACAACCATTGTTGGTCAATGATACTTTTTATCCCAATATTACTCAAGCAGGATCGTATCAATATTTTGTTACTCAGATCGATACGAACACTCAATGCAGGAGCGGTTTTATTGCGGCTTCTGTACAGGTGATCGCTTTACCTGGACCATTGGTTAAAGGTTATTTTCCCATTTTGTGTGAAGGAGAACAAATACAAGCGTGGATTGCCTTCGGAGATAGCATTGTATGGTATGGTGACTCCTTAGGACAAAGTGTATTACATATAGGTGATACCTTTTTGCTCAATCAAAATCAACCTGGTTCATATCAGGTTTGGGTAAGGGAAATTTCCGATGAGGGTTGTTTTTCACAATTTACTCATTTGCCTGTTTACATTTCGCCAAAATTGGAAGCCCATATTTTGACACATCCTCCCTCTTGTGTGAGCAAAAATGACGGAAAAGCAACAGCCATTCCTTTAAACGGGTATCCACCTTTTCGATATGTTTGGTCCAACGGAGATTCCACCCAGACAGCCAACAATCTGCCACCAGGCGATGTAACCGTTGTGATTATTGATTCAGCTATGTGTTTGCGTACTTTTCAGGCATACGTGCCAGAAGCAGATTCAATCAAAGTTCGTTTTCAGATCGAGAGACCTTCTTGTCTTCCAGAGGGCCCCGAAGGAAAAATTACCATCCAACCAACAGGGGGAAACCCTCCTTATCAGATAACTTGTAATGGAGAACTAGTAGATACTATTTTGTCTAATATTGAACCCTCAACATATCATTTTCAAATCATAGATTCAAACGCTTGTGTGAAAGATACCACCATTCACGTGGAAAAGCTTGATGATTGCTTGGAAATCGCTACTATTCTTACTCCTAATGGTGATCATTTGAACGATACATGGCAAATCCGTTCTATTCAATATTTTCCGAAAGCTCGAATAGAAGTGTTTGATAAATTTGGAAATCTTGTCTTTAGCTCTGATGGCGAATATGAACCTTGGGATGGCACTTATAAAGGATCGATTTTGCCTGCTGGTTCTTATTATTACGTGATTAAATTTTCTCCTGATGGAGAACAAATTACAGGAATTGTCGATATTTTATATTAAATCTATGAAAAAAGTTCTTGTCAATTTAATGAGCTTTTTTATTTTGTTTGTTGATGGTAGTGGGCAGTATTTGTTAAGATTCGAAAGTTATCAGACAAATCCTTATTTTCAGGGGCCCTCAGCTATAGCTTTGTCAGATTCGACCACGTTAACTATGTGTTTGGAGCAGCCTTTAAATAAATTCGATGCTCGTTCTCCAAGAACTTATTCTGTATTAGCGACTACGTCAAGTATGAATTATTATTGGGGGGGTATGTTGACATTAGACGAATGGGGAAAGACCACAGTTGTCCAATCTCAAATAAGCCTAGCCAAGTCATTTAAATTTAATAATAAGAGTTTTTTTTCTATTGGAATCACTGCAGCTGCCAGACAATTTTGTTTTAAGGCGTCAGATCATGTCTATTTTGATCCCCTTGATCCTGCCATCTCCAATCTTACTGAAAGAAGTTTTTCCTTTGACTTTGATGCTGGTACGAGTTTTTACGTTCCACACTTTTCATTCACTTTTACCATGATGAATTTGATTAGATCAAAAGTAAGAACTGGCGACGAACAATCTCATGGATTTTATCCAGAGCGTGAAATTAAAATTGTTAATGTTGCAAAATTTCCCATCAACCCTCATGTTCTATTCCATCCTTCGATTTCTTACCGGCAAATTGGAAAAAAAATTAAACTTTTCGATACTCAATTTTTATTCACGTATAAAAGTTTATACACTGCTGGTCTTGCAATTCAATTCCCATTATCTTTGGATCTACATGCGAAGCTAAATTATAAAAGAATGCAGTTCTCTTTCATTTTTTCGTATTTTGCCGGGAAATTCTCTTATTTGTATCCGTTAAACATGGAGTCTACCTTTACTTACTTTACTCCAAGGAATGTAATCAATCGTTAATTACATATGAAGTCAATTTTTTTTGTTTTTTTTCTTTATTTTTCAGTTGGTTTAATCATCTCACAAGAGATACAAGATGATTCTATTAAAGAAGTTATTATTGTAGATTCGATACATCCTGTTAATAACAGTGTTTTTACTTTTTTAAATCTGGAGGGAAAAAAATCTTTATCTATCAAGATTTCTGATCAGTTTACTATACTTTCAGCGAAACAGCCAAGACATGTTTTTGCTCAAATTCCAGGGGTTTTCGAATACGATATGGATGGAACAGGAAATCAGATTAATTTCTCGGTGCGTGGGTTGGATCCACATCGAAGCTGGGAATTTAACGTAAGAAAAGACCAGATTATTACCAATACTGATCTTTTCGCTTATCCTGCCAGTCATTATTCGGTTCCTCTTGAAGCTATTGAAAGAATTGAATACATAAGCGGAACAGCTGCCTTGCAGTATGGTTCCCAATTCGGGGGCCTTATCAATTACGTGAGCAAAAGGCCTGATCCTGAAAAATTTTTTTCATACGAAAATTATTTTACCTTCGGTAATTATAAGTTTCTGGCAACTTTTCATCGTTTTTCAGGTAGCAGAGGAAAATTTGCCTACAATACCTGGCTTTATCTTAAATCCTATGATGGTTATAGAGAATACAACCATTCTACTGGAAATGCTCAAAATATAACATTGTTTTTTTATCCGTGGAAGGATTTTATGATGCGTTTAGAATGGACTCATTCAGGATATCTCATTCAGCTTCCTGGGCCCCTCAACGACAGTATGTTTAGAGTAAATCCTCGAATGGCAACCAGACAGAGAAACTATTACAGCCCTTCCATTCATATACCATCGTTGAATATTTTCTGGAAGATTAATCAAAACATTCAATTATTTTTTTGGACAGCTTACCTTACTGGGTCTCGGAACAGTGTTATGTTCGACAAACCTGCCAATATTCCTGATACGGTCTCACAAAACACTTTACAGTATGCTCCTCGTGAGGTCCATATAGATAAATATGGAAGTTATTCGTCTGAATTGAAGATTAAGTATTCCTATAGCCTTTTTCAAAAAAATCATCAATTCTTTGCTGGAGTTCAAAGCTTAATCAATCGCACACGTCGCTTTCAGCAAGGCTTAGGAACAGCTGGCACTGACTATGATCTCACTGTCGTGAATTCAACTTGGGGTAGGGAAGTGCAATACTATACAGACCATGTTGCTTTTTTCCTGGAGAATAAGCTTAATGTTTTTAAAGAATTCTTTTGGCAGTTTGGATTAAGATACGAGAAAGGAACTTCGATATTTAAGGGTAAGATAAATTATTACGACAGCGAAAAACTCAAAAATACTATCCCGCATGATTTTCCTCTTCTTGGTTCGCAATTGTCTTACAAGCCTCTGAAATGGTTGTTAATGTATGTGGGTTATTCACAAGCGTATCGTCCTGTTTTAATGAAGGACATTGTGCCAGCATCATCTCAAGAAATGGTCGACAAAAATCTTAAGGATGTTCGTGGGCATGTAGCTGAAGCTGGTGTCAAAATCGTCCTACCTTATTTCAAGGGAGAAATAACTTATTTTGACATATTGTATAAAAACAGGATGGGGTCCATAGTTCAGGAAGACTCTATGAACAACGTATATATCTTTAAAACCAATGTTGGTGATTCTAGAAATAAAGGGATTGAATTATTTGGCCAAATTGACTATCATTTTACTCAGAAGTTTAAAGCTTTGGCATTTACATCCATTTCATATTTAGATGCTCGTTACATTTCTGGTATTTTAAGGAAAGGTAATCAAAACGTCAATATAGCAGGTAATCGAGTTGAATCTGCTCCGGAATGGACTGTACGTTCAGGCTTCCTATTTTCTTACAAAAAACTGTCTTTGCAATTGATTTATACGTATGTGGACGAAACTTTTGCTGATCCTTTCAATACGGTTGAACCCAATGTCAGTGGTACGGTGGGGTTAGTTCCTCTTTATCGTTTGTGGGACGTATCCCTTTCAGCAGAGCTTAGCAAAAACGTCACTTTTCTTATGCAAATTAATAATTTGCTTGATGAAAAATATTTCACAAAACGTCCACAATTTTATCCTGGCCCTGGAATTTGGCCATCTGAAGGGCGTACGTTGAGATTTACTTTGCATGTTAAAACTTAAAATGATGAACAGTGGGAAAAGGTTCAATCGTCCGTATATTACCATAGTTGTAATATTTCTCTTAACATTTGCATACGCTTTTATTCGTTACGTGACATTTGGCAACATGACCCCGGAAAATATTCCTCTAGTTATCACGAATAAAGCCATTGCTTTTACTTTGCCGTTTATTTTTCTTATATTGTCGATAAAATATGCTAACAACCGTACAGTAGATCAAACAAATCATGATGCTTTACGACAAATGTCGTTTTTTCATATTATTTTGTCCATTCTTATACTTTCAAAAGATCTTCTGCCGAAATTTATCTCCAATGATTCATATTCATTTGATGGAAGTTTTTCTCTTCTTGGTGGGATCATCACTTATTTTTTGGTGCGTGGACTGAAAAATTATCAAACAATGCTTATTTTTTCACTGTTTTTAAAACTTCATATTTTTTTCATCGGATATAAAAATTGGCTAAATCCCTCCGTCTGGTTTGGTTACTTGCCACCAATTACCATGATCTGTTTCATACTTTTGATTGTGGCTGATGTAATTTTGGTGAGGAGTTATGTACGAATAAGGCAAGAATAAAATCTTTTTAATATTGATCTTATCGAGTTTAGTACGAACAAAGTTGATTGGGCTGTTGATGCAGGGTTATTGCATTTTATTCGTACAAATTAAGTGTAGAATTTATACTAGTTCGAATTTTTTAAGGTCTTCTTCGACTGTGCTAGTGGTGTTAATTTGAAATTTTTCTTGGAGGATTTTGAGAACGTTTGGGCTCAAGAAAGCAGGTAAGGTGGGACCAAGGTGAATGTTTTTCACTCCTAAATACAGAAGTGCCAACAATACGATAACAGCTTTTTGTTCGTACCATGCAATATTATAAACGATGGGGAGTTTGTTGATATCGTCGAGACCCAGGACTTCTTTTAGTTTTAGAGCAACAGCTGCAAGCGAATAGGAATCGTTGCATTGTCCGGCATCCAATACACGTGGAATTCCGTCAATGTTACCGAGAGGAAGTTTAATATAACGATATTTAGCACAACCTGCGGTTAGAATCACGGTATCAGGGGGAAGTTTTTGTGCAAATTCTGTATAGTATTGTCGTTCTTTATGGCGTCCGTCACAACCAGCCATCACAACAAATTTTTTAATTTTCCCTGAATTTACGGCTGCGAGAACTTTATCGGCTAACGATAAGACTTGATGGTGAGCAAAACCACCTACGATCTGACCTTCTTCGAGTTGTAATGGTGGTTGGCATTGTTGTGCATGCCTGATAATTTGACTAAAGTCTTTAGATTTACCATCTTTTCTGTTCGGGATGTATGTAGCGTTTGGTAATCCGGTTGCACCTGTAGTATATATGCGATCTTTGTAACTAGCATTTTCAAAAGGAGGAACAATGCAATTGGTAGTGAAAAGAATAGGTCCGTTGAATTTTTCAAATTCTTCACGTTGTTGCCACCATGAATTACCGTAATTTCCAGCAAAATGGGTATATTTTTTAAAAAAGGGATAATAATGAGCTGGTAACATTTCGCCATGAGTGTATATATCAATACCAGCATCTTTGCTTTGCTCAAGTAGTTCTTCTAGATCGATCAGATCATGTCCGGAAACTAAAATTCCAGGACGATTTCTCACACCTAATGAAACCGTAGTGACTTCAGGATGGCCATATCGGTTCGTGTGAGCCTCGTCAAGCAAAGCCATCGTGCGAACCCCTTTCTCACCACATTCTAAAATTAGAGTAAGTAGTTCATCGTTTGAAAGATTATTTTTTTCTAGCGATGTAAAAACGCGATGTATGAAATGAAAAATTTCCTTATCGCTTTTTCCTAAGTGTAAAGCATGATATGCATAAGCCGCCATTCCTTTGACTCCATACATGAGAGTTTCCCTTAATGATCGATGATCTTCATCATAATCTGTGTTAACACCATGTAATTGTCCAATTTTCAAAATTTCTTCATCTGACGTGGCAATCCAAAACGAAGAAGCAGGTAGTTGTTCAAGTGAAAAAGAAGGATCGACATCTTGTAATTTGTTCAAAGCTGTCTTTTTCAACTCAAATGAACGATAAATAGAATTTATAATTGACTGAGGATCAAAATTGACGTTAGTTACTGTTTTAAACAACGACTCTAAAATGAATTCATCGTATATTTGAGTGGGAACATCAAGTTTGTTGAGATGGTAAAGGATATTGCTTAGCCCTTTAACAGAATAGATTAGAGCATCCATAAGTATCGCCAATTCAGAGTCTTTTCCACATACTCCTTGGGTAGTACAACCAATCCCCTTGGCTGCTTCTTGACATTGATAACAAAACATATTTGTTTTCATATATTTGGTATTTATATACCAAAATTATTATTATTTTAATTTTGTAATCACAAAATGATAATTATCATATTTCTATGTTGTTAACGCTATTTACTTCTTTGTGGTCAACACCGATATTTTTAATTAGAGCATTTTTTTATTTTTTTAAAATTGTTTGATCGTAATCGTCAGAACTATTTCGATGTAGCTGGAATTTTTTTTGTTTTTTTTGGTAACAATAGTTACATTTGTAAAAAAATTATGAAAAAAGGGGTTTGGGTCTTTCTTTTTTTTCAAGTGGTATTGCTTTATTCTCAAGGAATTTGCATATCAAATAATGTCTCCACTCCTGATGCTTCTGCTATGTTGGACGTGGTAGCTACAAATAAAGGGATTCTGATACCGCGCGTTGCACTCGTACAAACCACCAATTCAAGTCCTGTAACTTCACCAGCTACTAGTTTATTGGTGTATAACACGTCGAATGTAAACGATGTTACACCAGGATATTATTACTGGAATGGAGCGAGATGGGTTCGCTTGCTAGGTGATGATAAAGCATGGTTATTAAGTGGTAACAGTATTTCTTCATCGGATTTTATTGGAACCCTCAATAACATGGATTTCAGAATTTTTACGAATAATTCTGAAAAAATGCGTGTCACAGCAGGTGGAAACGTAGGTATTGGGACTACTAGTCCTGTTGAAAGGCTGCATGTTTTTTCAGATTTAAACGTAGACAAAAGTGTTGTGTATGGATACGCTACTCAAACATCTACTTCTACTGATTATAGAAACGTGGGAGCTCAAGGATTTGCTCGTGGTGCTAATTCTACATGGGGTAATGCCATTGGCATAGCTGGTATTGCAGATAAAGATAACAGCTGGAGAGCCATAGGAGTTTATGCTACATTGGCCAATTCTCTTCCTTCTACCTTTAGTTATAACACTGCTCTTTACGCAGATGGTGCGGGAAAGGGTAATTCAGCGTTGTTTATGGGTGGTAGAGTGGGTATTAACAATACATCCCCATCGTATCATTTACATGTAACAGGTTCAGCAAGAATAGATACTTTTCTTGTCGTAGGTAACCCAACGGTATCTACCACTATTCGTCGAGCTAAAAAAGAATTTTATCTTACTAGCACCATAAATGTTCAAAATGGTTACCTTAATTCAGCTTCTTTAGGCACACTTGACATACCTCCTGGTGCAACCAGCATCACAGTGACACGTGTGGTATATGGCTTCAATGGTTATCATCAAGATGCTGATGAACAGCACGGTGTAATGGTAAGAATAGGATCTACAGATTTTGGATCCATATATGAGACCGGTGCCAATGGCTATGCAGGTGTGGATTGGATTAATACTTCCTATCATAATACTTCATTCACTACTAGTCAGAATGTTTATTTCCGAATCTATGATGCTAGTGATTTATTTGATGATAATTTTTATGTGCTGAATGCTTACATTTGCATCTACTATGAATATTCTGTTGCAGCTCAACGTGGAGATATTGTTGCATCAGGAAATATCTATGGACAGGGTATTTATTCCATAGGTCAATATGGCGACTTAGCTGAGCATTATCCCATCATACCAAAGGGAAATGAAATCATTGAGCCAGGACTTCTAGTGAGCTTTGTGCCAGAAAGTGAAGGAATTTTCACTCTAGCCACTCAAGATAATATTCAGCATTTAGCTGGTGTAATTTCGGAAAACCCTACCATTTTACTAAATAATCCATCAGAGGGATATCCCATAGCTTTCACAGGACGTGTAAAGGTAAAACTCGCTCCGTCTGATCGCTTAATCAAAAGTGGTGATTTTATTACTGTTTCTCCCATTCCGGGTAAGGGTCAGTTGGCAACTGAAGAAGGTTATGTTGTTGGTTATGCCATTTCGAATCAAAAACCCGGAGAAGATTTCGTACGTGTTCTTCTACAACCAGGAAGGTATTATAAACCTTCAGTTTCATCGAAAGACAACAAAAAAGGCAAATTTATCTCTCAGTAAGTCAAGTGGGTTGTACTGGACTCGAACCAGTGACCTCATGCGTGTGAAGCATGCGCTCTGAACCACCTGAGCTAACAACCCTTACAGGCAAAAGTAATAATTTTTTTAATTTTAATAAAATATACTTAACCCTATCCGTGGAGAAAGGCAACGACTTAAGTTGACTTCTTGAGGTAAAAATCCTTTTGTTTTGTAAAGCATTCCTAAATTTAAGGATATATAATTAAATGAAGAGATTTTTAGCGCCGGAAAATGATATTGTAATAATCCATCTACAGCAAAGCCAGTAAAAGGTGTCGAAGTGTTAAAAGACAAGTTTTGAGGTTGTTGCCAAATATGTATCTGAGCATCAAGAAAAAAGTGTTTAAAAAGTGGATATTGAGACATACTTATTCCAATAGCGGGAAACCACGTATGTTTGTTTTGGTAGCCGCGAAAATAGGTTGAAATATTCCATTTTTTCCAAGATGACCATATATGTAGTTCAATAAAATCGCCAAAAGGAGCAAGCATGTAACCTAAGCCTAAATTAATATGAGTTCTATTCAAAGTAAAGTATGGTATTCCCACAATTGATGGGTGCAATGCATTGAGGAAAGAACGAAAGCCTATTCTTCTGATAAATCTTTTTTCTTCATTGGTTAAATCATGATACTCAGTGTACCGGTAAAATGTCATATGTGGTCGATAGATATGGCGAGCAAAACTATAAACGTCGTGCCCGACGATATCACGATCAAGTTCATTGGGTTCTTCTTTGATGTTTACCTTTATTTTAAAAAGTCCTGAAGCAAGGTACTGAATCACTGAAATTTTTCTTAATAAGTATGTCCACTGCAAAATAGAATACCTTTCTTGTTGAAATGCCAGAAGGGTTTCGATTTGCTTGAGAAACATGTAGTCAGACTCAAGCCCTGCGGAATGAAGACGAATGTAATCTGGAAGATGTGAATCTCTCAGTCGTTTTAGCGTGCTGTCAGCTACTCCTTTGACGTAGGCCGCGCCATATTTGTTGAAATAGGGTTGAGAAATCGAACCAATTTTATGGCGAGTTAAAATGGAACGATGGCCCTCCTCGTGAGTAAGTGGGATGAAAAAAAGTGCATCGAATAGGATTACGATTGTTGTATTTAAGTCCATTGGTAATTTTACTTTGTTGTATATATATCGACCAAACATGCGGTATAAGGATAAAGCATTTTCATTCATTTGACGCATAGTAAAAAGTAAAGCAGGACGATCCATGAATATGAAAGGATAATTGGCATGTAAGCTATCGTAATTATCCTGAGATGGAGAATTACTATTTGTTGATTCCTGAGGCCATAATATGAAACTCCAAGCAATGGAAAAGAATAAATGAAATAATTTCATTTTTTTTACAAAACTAATTTCATTCTTGCTTATTAAACGACACATTTTTGTTGTAAGTTGAAGCAATTTATGAAACTTTTTTCAATGGAATATGTGTGCAAATCGTAAGGAATTAATTCATTTTAAATTTTTTAATCCATTATTTTTTTCGGTCATACATTTTTAATGCATAGAAGTGGCAATAAAAAAGCCCTCCAGAAGAGGGCTTACATCAACAAATAGGTGTATTCTTATTTTTCTTTTTTAATTGCAGCTTGAGCTGCTGCAAGACGAGCGATAGGAACTCTATAAGGGCTGCAACTTACGTAATCTAGACCAATGTTGAAACAGAATTCGACGGAATTAGGTTCACCACCGTGTTCTCCGCAAATACCGATCTTAAGGTTTGACCTGGTTTTCCTTCCGTTATCAACTGCCCACTTCATGAGTACACCAACGCTTTCCTGATCAATGATCTGGAATGGATCGAAAGGTAACACTTTCTTTTCGAGATATTCTGGCAAGAAAGACCCGATATCGTCACGTGAGAAAGCAAAAGTCATCTGGGTAAGGTCGTTGGTTCCAAAACTAAAGAACTGAGCATATTGAGCTATTTTGCTAGCAACAAGAGCAGCACGAGGTGTTTCAATCATGGTGCCAACAAGGTGAGGAATTTCATTTAGACCAAACTTTTGAAGAACTTCTCCGTATACTTTTTCGATTAATTCAAATTGAAGTTTTAATTCTTTTTCGTTCACTGTAACGGGAATCATAATTTCTGGAAAAGGCTTTTTGCCTTCTTTGATGAGCTCTGCTGCAGCTTCGAAAATAGCTCTAATTTGAACGATAGTAATTTCTGGATAAGTGATACCGAGACGCACACCTCGATGTCCCATCATGGGATTGTTTTCGTGGAGTAATTCGGCACGTTTGTTAATTTCATCTATGGAAACACCTAATTCTTTGGCTAGCTGAATGCGTCCTGCCTCACTTTGAGGAACAAATTCATGTAAAGGAGGATCAAGTGTTCGGATTGTAACAGGATAACCATCCATAGCTTCAAGAGTAGCTTTTATGTCAGCTTTCATGTAAGGAAAGAGTTCGTCCAGTGCTTTCTTGCGCTCTTCTTCAGTGGTACTGATGATCATTTTACGTAGGAGGAATAGAGGTTTTTCGCTTCCGGCTCCATAGAACATGTGTTCCGTACGGAAAAGACCTATACCTTCTGCACCGAATTCAAGGGCTTTCTTAGCATCTTCTGGTGTATCGGCATTGGTACGAACCTTCATTGTTCTGTATTTATCCACCAGTTGCATGAAACGTTTAAAGTTTTCGTTTTCACTACCACTTACAAGTGGCAGAGCTCCTTCGTAAACAATGCCCTTGCTTCCATTAAGCGAAATGGTATCACCTTCTCTGTAAGTGCCAGCTGGAGTTGTCACGGTTTTCTTTTCGACATCGATGTGCAAGTCTCCAGCACCAACGACACAACATTTACCCCATCCTCGAGCAACTAAAGCGGCATGGCTTGTCATTCCTCCTCGGGCGGTTAATATGGCTACAGCGGCACGCATTCCATCGATATCTTCTGGGTTAGTTTCTTCTCGAAGGAGAACTACTTTTTCGCCACGCTTAGTCCATTCAACTGCATCTTGAGATGTGAAAACAATCTTTCCTACAGCACCACCAGGTCCTGCAGGTAATCCTTTTGCTATGATTTTTGCATTTTTTTGTGCTTTCTCATCTAAGATAGGGTGTAACAATTCATCCAACTGAGATGGTTTTACCCTCAAAATGGCTTCTTTCTCATCTATAAGGCCTTCATCAAGCATGTCGAGAGCTATCTTAACAGCAGCAAACCCGTTGCGTTTTCCAACTCGACATTGTAACATCCAAAGCTTGCCTTCCTGAATGGTAAATTCAATGTCAAGCATGTCACGGTAGTGGTTTTCAAGTATTTTTTGTATTTCATGAAGTTCTTTATAAACGTCAGGCATGGCAACTTCAAGACTGGGAAGGTGCTTATTATGTTCGCTTTTTCCAATTTCATTGATGGGATTAGGCGTACGTATACCTGCCACAACATCTTCACCCTGTGCATTAGGTAACCATTCACCATAAAAATAATTTTCTCCTGTGGCAGGGTTGCGAGTGAAAGCTACGCCGGTTGCAGAAGTTTCTCCCATGTTTCCGAACACCATGGCTTGAACGTTGACTGCGGTTCCCCAATCGTCGGGTATGCCTTCAATTTTTCGATAACTTACTGCTCGTTTTCCGTTCCAGCTTTTGAAGACAGCAAATATGGCTCCCCAAAGCTGTTCCCATGGGTCTTCAGGAAAAGGTTTTCCCAGAACTTCAAGAACTTTTTGACGATAAATTTCAATAAGAGCTTTTAGATCCTCAGCTGTAAGTTCTGTGTCTTCTTTAACACCACGTTCACGCTTCATTTTTTCAAGTTCTTTTTCAAGAATTGTTCGGATTCCTTTGCCTTCTTCTGGTTCAATTCCTGCAGCTTTTTCCATTACAACATCAGAATACATTTGGATAAGTCGACGCTGGCTATCGTAAACAAAGCGAGGATTATTCGTCTTTTTAATCAACCCTTCGCGAGTCATATCATTTAAGCCAACATTTAAGATGGTTTCCATCATGCCTGGCATGGAGGTGCGAGCACCAGAACGTACTGATACAAGAAGAGGATTATCTGGATCGCCAAATTTGCAATTCATGATAGTTTCAATATGGTGCATTCCTTTTATGACGTCTTCAAGCAAGATTTCTTTTATTTTTTCTTCTCCATATTTGAAATATTCATTACATACTTCGGTTGTAATGGTAAATCCTGCCGGTACAGGGAGACCGATTAAGTTCATTTCAGCTAAATTAGCACCCTTACCTCCAAGCAGGTCTTTCATATCTGCTTTTCCCTCTGCTTGTTTGTTTCCAAATGTATACACTCTTTTAACTGAATCCATATTTTTATATTTTATGCAAAGTTACAAAATTCAGAACAAATTTTTATCATTCAAGCTCGAGAGAGGTGATTTTTAAATTAATTTTGTAAAAACTTTGAATGAACTGGAAGCAAAATTTTCCTATATTTGAATATGCAAAGAGAAAAGGCCAATCGTTGGTGTATTTTGACAATGCAGCTACTACACACAAACCTTTTTCAGTGATTGAGGCAGAACGCGAATACTATTTCAAACTCAACAGTAACATTCACAGAGCTAACCATTATTTATCGCAAAAAAGTACGGACTTATTCGAAGAAACTCGTGATGCAGTTAAGAATTTTATTCATGCTTCCAAGCGAGAGGAAATTATTTTTACACGGGGTACGACCGAATCATTTAATCTATTGGCATCATCATTATTGGAACTTTTTAATCCCGGTGATAATATTATTTTGACTCATCTAGAACATCACAGCAACATTGTTCCATGGCAGTTAAATGCTTGGAGAAAAGGAATAGAAATAAGAGTTTTGCATCTTACCGACGAAGGCATCGTAGATTTAGACCATCTGACACATGTGGTAGATTCGAAGACACGACTTATCTCTGTTGCCCACGTTAGCAACGTTTTAGGTACTATTCAGCCTATTAGTGAAATCGCAAAATACGCTCACGAGCGAAATATCTTGGTTGCTGTTGATGGAGCACAGGCTGTAGCTCATATTCCAGTTAATGTTCAAGAATTGGATTGTGATTTTTATGCTTTTTCAGCTCATAAAATGTATGGGCCTACAGGTGTTGGGGTTTTATATGGCAAGGAAGAATGGCTTCAAAAATTGCCTCCCGACCAGGGTGGGGGAGAAATGATCGAGGAAGTGAGTTGCGAAAAAACTACCCTCAACGCGCTTCCTTACAAATTCGAAGCAGGAACACCTAATATTGCTGGTGTCGTATCTTTCAAAAAAGCTTTGGATTTTACTCAGGATTTGTTTTCTCAAGGTATCATGCAGTTTGAGGAAAAATTATTGAAATTAGCTTTGAATAAGTTGAACCTCATAGAAGGTATAATTCTTTATGGCACTCATGATGTATCTAAAAGAACCAGTGTGATATCCTTCAATCATCATCGTATTCATCCTTATGATCTGGGAATACTTCTCGATCAAATGAATGTGGCTGTCAGAACTGGCAACCATTGTGCCCAGCCTCTTATGAAATGGCTAGGTTTGTCAAGTGGAACTGTCAGAATTTCTTTTGCCTGTTACAACGACGAAGAAGATATCGATAGGTTTATAGAAGGATTGAAAAAAGTTCTAAACATGTTGTTATGAAAACCTTGCAAGAAAGAATAGAAGCTATTGTAGAGCAATTCCTAGCATGGGAAGATTGGATGGATAAATATAATTTGATCATTGAATATGCTAATCAGCTTCCAACTTTGGACGAAAAATATAAAACACCTGCTTACCTCATTCACGGGTGTCAGTCTCAAGTATGGCTTGCTGCTGAATACGATAATGGAAAAATTCATTTTTTTGCCGATAGCGATGCTATCATTACCAAAGGGATGGTGAGTATCCTGGTTCATATTTTTTCGGGTTCGACACCAGATGAAATTCTTCATTGCGATATGTCTTTTATTGATCGGCTAGGATGGCGCGAACACCTTTCACCAACGCGTTCAAATGGACTCAATGCCATGTTAAAGCAAATTCGCTTATATGCCCTAGCTTTTTCGACCATAGAAAATAAAAAACATGGATAATTTAAAGGATAAAATCATTGAAGTTCTTAAAAACATTTACGACCCTGAAATTCCGGTCAACATTTATGATTTGGGTTTAATTTATGACATACAAATTGGTGATGAAGGAAATGTAAAGCTTTTGATGACTCTCACAGCTCCCAATTGTCCTATTGCTGAATCTCTTCCAAATCAGATCAGGAGAGCCGTTATGCAAATTGAAGGTGTTCAGGACGTCTGGGTTGAGTTAACTTTTGACCCTCCTTGGACACCTGAAAAAATGAGTGACGAGGCTCGAATGATCCTGAATTTAGATATATGACAAAATTTTTTAAAAAAATTCTCATTTTTTTAGCCATAGTTTTTTTATACTTTTTCTTGTTTCTTCAACATGTAGAAAAGGAGATCTCTTACAACAATGTGGCTCACATTTTCATGTTAAATACTCTTGAAATATGGAAAAGGTCTACACCTTTGGAATATCATTTTTCGCCTGTTCAGACTTTTCCAGAAGCTAAAAAACACAATCACTACTACAAACGCTTGGATGATATTGAGGGAAATAACTACTATATTTCACATCCACCAGGAGCCTTTTTATTCAATTATTTAATTTTTTCTTTTTTTTCTCTTCCTCTAAGTAATGAGAATTTGCAATGGGTTTTGTTTTCTTTGTGGACATTGATGCTTATCTTGATTTTCTTTTGGATCAATGAAACGTGGGGAAAAACAATTCATGTCTATTTTTTTATCATTACCGGCCTTATACTTTGGGGAGCATCCGGTCCTGTTTTGTATCTTTTTTCTAGACATAATTTTTCCGAAGCTTGGGGATTTTTCTTTTTCACTGGATGGTTAATTTTTTATGATTTATATACTAAAACCAGAAAAAAGTTATTTTATGTTTTACTGATTACATTTACATTATTTACTGCGTACACAGATTGGCTAGGTATCGGTCTTTTATTTGTTGGAGGATGGTATATTATATTTAGCAAAGATCCATTCCTCAGAAAAAGCTGGTTTTCCCTTCTTATAGTATTGGTTGTTACCTATGCCATGGTTTTTATTCAATATGCTTCCATAGGTGGTGTTTCTGCGTTTTTAAAAGCATTAGCTATAAGATTCGTTGAACGTTCCGGCTATTTTGGTGCATCGTATACTGATATGGGATATCATATCTTTAACCTAGAGACCTGGAAATTTTTGATTTTAAATATTTGGAATATGCTTAAAGGTGGTGGGTTGTTCTGTATTATACTGGTATTGGTTTATAAACTAATTTTTAAAAGAAATATTCTTTTTTTATTGCATGAAAAAATAGTGGTGATTTCATTTTTATCTGTTTTGATTTATAGCTTGTTTTTATTCAGTGCTACAGCAACTCATTACGTTTATATAGCTAAATGGTACATTCCTATATTTTTCACTACCATGTTGATTTTATCGGAAAATTTGAATCTTATTCGAGGGCCATGGTGGATATCTCTGGTTTCACTTTTTCTTATTATGTTAGCATATTATGAATTTAGATTACATGTTCCCAAAATGAATCTTGACAAGAAAAGATATTTGGACGAGCTTGCTGATGAGGTGAAAAATAATAAGCAAGACACTATTGTGATGCGATCCTTTTTGGAGGAAAGAGATATTATTTATCTCAGTTGGAAAAGCAAACGAAATTTGGTTTGGAAAAACAAATAGCTATTACGCTTCTTTTTTAAGTAAAAACCTATAAGGCAAAAGTGCATCTTCCTCAGCATAATCTATCCCTATTCGTGTAGTGGTAATAATTTGATTTTCCTCGATTTGTATTCCAACATCGGCAATATAGAGGGGCGGCTTAAAAAGTGAAAGTCCATTGTGGATTAAGGAAATGCCCAATGCCACAGTTACTTTGCCAGGTCCTACTATAGGATAGGCTTTCATTTTCTTACTCTTTAATCGTTCTTCCATCATATATTTACCATGAAAAGGCTCAATACTTCTAATAAGTACTGCATCTGGAATGTTCTTCTCATTTGTTACAACATTAAACAAATAATGTATGCCATAACATAGATAAACATAAGCATACCCACCTTCCTTATACATAACCTTATTTCTAGGAGTTAATTTTCCTCCATATGCATGGGAAGCTTTGTCTTTTATTCCTGCATAAGCTTCTGTTTCTGTGATAATACCAGAAGTTAATACGCCGTCGAT
>JAOAAK010000031.1 GCA_026418905.1 Bacteroidales bacterium
AGATGTGTATAAGAGACAGTGCTGGGTCTGATATAGTTGGTACGGTATTTAATTGGTCGACTGGGGATGTAGGTTCTGTGATCACTGTTTCGCCGGCTAGTACGACGGTTTATACGGTGACTGGTACGACGCCGAATCAGTGTACTGGTACGACACAAGTAACAGTGGTGGTGAACCAAATACCTCAAGTTCAAGCAATAGTATCAGATCCAGAAATTTGTGCTGGCGAAGATATTACCGTTCAGGCTTTTAGCGATGATCCTAACGCGTTTTATTCTTGGAGTAATGGTCAAAATGTAGCTGGATTTACAGTTAATCCTATGGTTACAACTATATATACAGTAACTGTCATTTCTTCGCAGCAGTGTACCAATACTGCTCAAGTTCAAGTGACAGTCCATCCTACACCGATTGCTAATATTATTCCTTCAAGTGGTAGCATTTGTTTGAATCAGAATGCTTCTCTGCTATTGCAGACAAATATTCCTGTGTCAAGCATTGTATGGAGTACTGGAGATATAAATGTACAATCTATTAATGTTTCTCCGATGGTAAGTACTACATATGGTGTAACAGTTAGTACTGATCATCAATGTACGGGAACTGCTAATATAACCATTCAAGTAAACCCTTTACCTGATGTGCATATTTCTGCTACAAGCGAAGAAGTATGTGAAGGAAATTCTACTACACTGGCAGCAACAAGCAATCATCCAAACACAGTATTTTTATGGAGTAATGGCATACAGGCTCCTTCAATATCTGTTACACCTTGGATGAATACATGGTACTATGTGACCGCGACAGATCAAAACGGATGTAAAAACAAAGATAGTGTTGAAGTTGTGGTAAATCCTAATCCAAAAGTAAGTATTATTCCTTCGGATGACGACATATGTGAAGGTTTTTCAGTAACATTAACGGCTACAAGTAATCATCCGAACACATCTTTTGCTTGGAATACGGGAGCCATAGGTCCCATTATTAATGTAACTCCAGTAGTTACAACTACATATATGGTAACGGGTACTGATGGTAATGGATGTACGGGATCCAACAGAGTAGTAATAGAGGTAAAGCAAAATCCTGCCGTGTTTATAGCACCTCTTGGAAGTCCCATTTGTCCGGGTGATACTGTGTGGTTGCAAGCTGGAGTTAATGAAATGGTTAGATATATTTGGAGTACTGGGGATACAACACAAACTATTATGGTCATTCCTAATTCAACAAGTTTATATTCAGTAACTGTTACCAATCAAGACAATTGTTCTACTACTGCTCAGTTAACTGTTGAAGTAAGACCAGCTCCACAAATTATTGTATATCCTTCAAAACCTGTCATTTGCAAAGGAGATCAAGTTACTTTGATAGCTACAGGGGCATCTCTCTATGATTGGACTCCTTCAACTGGGTTGAATACCAATGTTGGTTCCATCGTTGTAGCTTCACCTTCAGAAAATACCACTTACAGAGTTGAAGGAATAGATCTATATGGATGTAAAGGTGAGACTTTGGTTACTGTTGAGGTAAAACCCATACCGAATATTAATTTCACGTCGGACATGAATCAGATTTGTGCTGCTACAACTGTAAGGTTTGTTGGCTCCAGTGATCAACCCATTTCCAGCTGGCAGTGGGATTTTGGAGATCCATCATCAGGGAGTGCCAATTACGGAATGCATCAAATAGTGACACACACATTCTTTGCAACGGGTACGTATACCATTCGGCTCGAGGTGGTTTCGGTGGATGGTTGCAAAAATGCTATTGTCAAACCAGATTACATTGTAGTTCACCCCAATCCGATGGCGGCCTTTTACCGTACCCCTGATATAACTACGGTCGACAATGCAACTATTAAATTCTTTAATCAATCTGTTGGGCATGTGAAAGTCTTGTGGAATTTCGACGATCCTTCTAGTGGAATAAACAACATCAGTACTCAATCCGATCCAACACATACATATAGCATGGAGGGTGAATACTGGCCAACACTTTATGTCGAGAATGAATGGGGTTGTGTTGATTCCATGAGTAATAGAATAATCGTAAAATCTACGAGTGGACAATATATTCCGTCGGCTTTCTCACCAAACAATGATGGAGTTAATGATATATTTAAGCCAAGTGGGTTTAACATTGATTGGACTGAGTATACCATGTACATTTTTGACCGTTGGGGTAATCAGATTTTTGAAACTCACAGTATTGACATTGGATGGGACGGTCGTGTAAACGGACAAGGAGAGATCGTCCAGCAAGATGTATACGTCTACAAAATTATTCTCAAAGATATTTATGGTGTAGAACATGTCTTTTATGGTCACGTTACTCTGATTAAATAACTCCATGGCTCATGTTTATGGCCCTCTTCGGAGGGCTTTTTTTATGGTAAAATAATAACTTTACCGTCTAAAGCTAATTCGGTATGAGGAAAAATACTTTGGGCTTCTTTATAAAAGAGACATAAATCTTTATATCTACTTGAAAAATGACCAATGATAAGTTTTTTTACATCTGCAAGTTTAGCAATATATGCTGCTTCGGCAGCGGTGGAATGTTTTTTTTCATAAGCTCCAGAAACCTGATCAGATAAATACGTAGCTTCGTGATAAAGCGCTGTAGCTCCATGGATATATGGAATAATGGTTTCGTCAAAACCAGTATCAGTGACATATGCATAACTTAATGGTTCTGGAGGAGAAATGGTGATTAATTCGTTAGAAAGGACAGTTCCATCGGGTAAATGGAAATCTTTTCCTGCTTTGATAGCTTTTATCTCATCTATGGAAGGATTGTAATTAGTGACAAATTCTTTTTTTATTTTTCTTTCTTTTTTCTTCTCTTTGATTAGAAAGCCGCAAGTAGGAACACGATGTGATAATGGAAAACAATGTATGTCATAAAAATCAAATGAAAAAGTCTGATGAGAATTTTCCTCGATTACAATGTGTTCGATCGGGTAGGTGTTTTTGTAGCCAGCTTTAGTAAAAGTGAATTCAATAAATTCGTGAACAGCAGGTAGAGCAACTAGACGAAGAGGTTTTACACGTCCGAGGAGATTAAAAGTTTGCAAAAGACCAGGTAATCCAAAAACATGATCTCCATGAAAGTGAGTTATACAGATAGTTTCAATTCGATTGAAGGAGATACGGTGCTTTCTTAAATTAATTTGCGTTCCCTCACCGCAATCCAATAAAATAAAACGCTCAGCTATTTTAAGAAGCTGAGCGCTTGGAAATCTGTTGGGCAAAGGTGTTCCAGAACCAGACCCTAATATGTGTATAACCAAAGACATTAATGTCGCACAAAGACTTTGTTGTATAGAACAGACGTACCCGTTTCGACTTTGATCAAATAAATACCATTATTCAAGCCTTCAATAGGCAATGATATAACTTGAAAACCTGGGATAAAACTTATTTGTCTAGTAATGACATTTTTACCTTGCAAATCGTTAATGGATAAAGAACCGTTTTGTTCAGTATGGGAATAAAATTCGATGTGTAGCATATCATAAGCTGGGTTTGGGTAGACAGAGATGATTGAATTCGCCATATTTTCTAAACCAGCATGAGATTGATCTTTAATAACAATTTTGTACCCTGTAATCGTATCAGGCATTGAAATAGGCATGCCATTGAAATTGGCTTTACCCAAGATTCTAATTCCCAATGGATAAGTTCCAGCTTGACCGACAGCAGGTGTACCAAAAATAACAATGCATCCTTGAGTTCCTCCTAAAATGTAGCAAGTTGGCCTACCACAACTGTAGTTGAAACCTGATGGCAGACCAATGATACCCAACACACCAATAGAGTCAATATGAACAGTGTTTCCGTATAGTTGAGTATCAGCTGGTATGACAGCATAAATCACAGCTTGGTATGGTTGAGTTTCGGCACCTACCGGTAAGTTTGTTGTTGTATCAGGATAAAGACCAGGCGTGGTTAAATTAGGATTAGGTGTACACGGTTGGGCATTTACATATAGAATGCCCATCAACATGATAAATGAAATGGAAAAAAACTTTTTCATGGCTTTTTCTTTTATGCAAATATAAGACGTTCTTTTTTTGCAAGTAGTTATATTAAAGTTCATAATTTTACACATGAATTATCTGATGCATGTCTTTCTGAGC
Source organism: Bacteroidales bacterium (assembly GCA_026418905.1). Taxonomy (NCBI): domain Bacteria; kingdom Pseudomonadati; phylum Bacteroidota; class Bacteroidia; order Bacteroidales; species Bacteroidales bacterium. The sequence continues at coordinate 4,142 of JAOAAK010000031.1, forward strand.
GGTAATGATCCACTAATTCAGATTGGAAACTTTGTGGCAGACCATGTTAAAGGATCTAGGTGGAATGATTTTTATCCTGAAAAGCTTATGAAAGGAATTTTTTTCCATAGGCAAATCGACAGATTTAGTGATACGCATATGGCAGTTAAAAAGGCTGTTGAACTTATTAGTCCATACTTTATTCATTATTCAAGTGTAGTAGTTGACATTTATTTTGATCATTTTTTAATTCTTTATTGGGATAATTATTCAAAAGATGATTTAAAAGTTTTTGTTCAAAATTTTTATAGAATAATTGAGGAAAATTACAGCATATTACCTGAAAAAAGCAAAAAAATATCACAAAAAATTATACAAACTAACTGGTTAATGAAACCAGCTGATTTAGATGGACTCAAAGAAATATTTGTTTCTTTAAAAAAGAGAACGTCTTTTGAGAATAAGATCGAACTAGCACCAGAGAAACTTGTCATACACTATCATGCGATCGAAGGATGTTTTTTACAATTTATGCCAGACATTCTTCATTTTGCTGAATTGCATAAACGATATTTTGCAGGTTGAATTATAATTTTGTAAAAATTTCATGACGGATATCTACTTTTTGGTTTTTATCATTATTGATGTTTTGATAATTTTCCTATATCAACTTGCTGATTTGCTAGATATTGTTACATGGAAAAAAGAAATTCCTGTATTTTTTGCTCAGAAGTATTCTGTTGTTGAATATGAGCGAGCAAAGAAGTATGAAAAAACAAAATTCTGGTTGGCTTTTTTTGAAAATTTAACACTTTTTGCGCTGGTTTTATTTCTTATACTGAGTGGAATAATAGTCCAGATCGATACTTTGCTGTCGGGTACTACGAGTCATCCTTACTGGCATTCCATGTTTTTTTTCATGTTATTGATTTTCTCTTTGTGGTTATACAAATTACCTTTTCATTATTATTTTGTATTTTTCATTGAAGAAAAGTTTGGTTTTAATCGTTCAACACGCCGTTTGTTTTTTAGGGATGAAATCCTTGGATTATTGCTAAGTATGCTTATCTTTTTTCTGTTGGGTGGGGCAGTAATATATCTTTATGTTTATCAATTTCAAATTTTTTCTTGGATAGCATGGATTGTAGTTATCATTTATTCTTTGTTTTTCTCTATTTTTTACAGCGATTTGATTGTGCCATTATTTTACCATCAAAAGCCTCTTGAAGATAATAAACTAAAAAATGATATCCAGTTTGCTTTTCAATCAGTTGGCTTTAATGTGAGTGATATATATGTCATAGATAGCAGTAAAAGAACAGCGAAAGCTAATGCTTATTTTACAGGTTGGGGAAAGAAAAAAAGAATTGTGCTTTATGATAATCTCTTGAAGTTACTTGAACCCAACGAAATTATTGCTGTATTATTTCATGAATTGGGACACTTCAAAAACAGGCACATTTTTATATCCTTTCTCATCTTTGTAATATATTCGGGAGTTGTGTTATTTGCTTTTCAGCAAAGTGCTTTTTGGATTAGTAATGTTTTCCATGTGAAGCCATATTTTCACTATGTTTTGTTTGGATTTTTAGTATTTTTTTACCCTATGCATTCCCTTGTTGAAACTATGATTTTGTGGCTTTCGAGGAAATTCGAACTTGCTTCTGATGCATTTGTTGCACGTCATGGCTACGATCAATATTTAATTGATGGACTTGTTAAACTTTCATCTACTCATCTTGCCAATTTACATCCTCACCCATTGAAAGTGTGGTTGACCTACTCCCATCCTCCTATAGTTCAGAGAATAAATCATATAATTTCATTAAAGCCGAATACAAAAGAATGAAAAATATAGTATTATACACATCTCGACGTTACATTCTTTTGGGCATGATCATATTCGTGGCAAGCGTGTTTTTGATTAAACTTTTTTATATGCAAGTTATTTCAGATAAATATAAAAGATTGTCGGAATTAAACAGTGTCAGGTATGTGTATGAATATCCAGCGAGAGGTTTGATATACGATCGATATGGCCATTTGCTCGTTTTCAACAAAGCCTCGTTTGATATTATGGTTGTCCCAGGGGATATTGAAGCATTAGATACATCTAAATTGCTAGAAATTCTTTCAATAAGCAAAGATGAGTTTTTGCGTCGTTTAAATAAGGCAAAAAAATACTCGCGTTTCACACCAAGTGTATTTGAAGCAAATATAAATGAAGAAGTTTATAGTAAGTTTCAAGAAAAAAAGTATTTATTTAAGGGCTTTTATATTCAGGGAAGAACCATCAGAGTTTATCCTTACGTCACAGCACCTCACTTACTAGGATATCTTGGTGAAGTTTCTTCCCAAAAGCTCGAAGAAGACAAATATTATCAGCCCGGAGAATACATTGGTATATCGGGTCTTGAAGAATATTACGAGAAAGAGTTGCGAGGAGTGAAAGGATTAAGGGTGATGGAAGTAGACGTGCATAATAGGATTAAAGGTAGTTACAGAAATGGCGAATTAGATAAAAAACCTATTCCTGGTAAAGATCTTTACACCACTATTGATCTTGATTTACAAATGTATGGGGAAAAACTTATGCAAAATAAGCGTGGAGCTATTGTTGCTATAGAACCACAAACAGGAGAAGTGCTAGCCATGGTTTCCAGTCCATTTTATGATCCCAATTTACTGGTTGGGAGAGAACGTTCGAATAATTACCTTATGCTTATGAAAGATTCGGTTAATCATCCATTGTATAACAGAGCTATAATGACTAAATATCCGCCCGGAAGTGTATTTAAAGTGGTTAATGCACTTGCTGCCTTGCAGATGAAGTTTATTGAAAGAAACACTTCTTTCTCTTGTTATGGATCTTATCCTTTAGGAAAAGATCATGACATTGACTGTCACGTTCACCCCAGTCCACTAAATTTGCCTGGAGCAATCCAATACAGTTGCAATACTTATTTTTGCTATGTTTTTAAAAAGTTCGTGGATAATTCGCAGTTCTCTTCTAGTAGGGAAGGTTATGCTAAATGGAAAGAATACATTAATAAAATGGGTTTTGGTCATCCATTAGGAATAGATTTGCCCAATGAATTTGGTGGAAATGTTGCTGACGTATCATATTATGATCGAATGAAAGGGACAAAAAACTGGTATGCTAACTCCATCATGTCTGTAGCCATTGGACAAGGCGAAATAGGTGCTACCCCTCTTCAGCTAGCCAATTTGGCGTGTATTATAGCAAATAAAGGTTATTACATCATTCCCCATGTTGTTAGAGCCATCGGTTCACCTGATTCGTTACTTAAATTCCCACGTGTAGACATAGGAATTGATAGTGCTCTTTATATTCCAGTCATAGAAGGCATGGAACTTGCAGTTTTAGGAGGGACCGCACGGGTAGCACAGATTCCTAACATAAGTGTTTGTGGGAAAACAGGAACAGCACAAGATCCACCCAGAAAAAACCATTCTGTTTTTATTGCTTTTGCGCCCAAAAATAAGCCTCGTATTGCCATAGCTGTCTTAGTTGAGAATTCAGGTTTTGGAGCAGAATGGGCAGCTCCTATTGCCAGTTTGATGATAGAATACTTTTTAAATAGAAAAATTACTAGAAAAGACCTGGAGCAAAAAATAATTAACGCCAAACTTTTAAATCCCTACCTATGAGTGATAAAATTCTGAATATACGACAACTTGATATTTGGCTTATGATAACCTACTTGGTGCTAGTTGCAATTGGATGGCTAAGCATTTTTTCTTCAACTTATGCGGGCGAAGATTTTGATTTTTTAAATCTTAGCAAACCTTACGGCAAGCAGTCTTTATGGATCATTGTTTCTCTGGTTATTGCCATAATTATTTTACTGCTTGACGTGAAGATTATTGTTAAAATGGCTTTTCCTTTTTATTGGTTAGTTCTAGTAACACTTGTTTTAACATTGCTTATAGGAAGTATTATTTCTGGAAACAAAGCGTGGATTAATTTAGGAAATGGCATACTTTTTCAACCTAGTGAATTTGCCAAGTATGGTGTTTCACTAGTGATAGCTTATTTACTGAATTTGCCTGCATTTACATTAGAGAATAAAAAAAATATTATATTAATTGCTTCTCTGATTGCGGTTCCTGTACTTATTATCTTACTTCAGAACGATACGGGTAGTGCTGTGGTTTTTCTGGCATTTTTTTTCTTGTTTTACCGATTGGGAATTTCAAATTTTTATCTTTTTCTTATGGTATATTCTATATTGTTGTTCGTTCTTTCGCTTCTTGTTAAGCAATATATACTTTTGTTAAGTGTTACATTTTTGTTTGTAATAGGTGTTTTCTTTTTCAGGAACCATAGAGAGGGTTTAAAAAAACTAATTTTTTCATGGATTTTTAGTTTAATATGGATAATAGCCACCAATTATATTTTTTTTCATGTGTTGAAGAAGCACCAGCAAGATAGAATTAATGTTTTAATCGGCAGAGAATATGAAGAGCGTGGCTCTGCCTTCAACATAAAGCAATCGATGATAGCCATAGGCTCGGGAGGATTAATAGGAAAAGGACTATTTCGTGGCACACAGACGAAATATAATTTCGTTCCAGCACAGCACACTGATTTTATATTTTCGGCTGTTGGAGAACAACTGGGATTCGTTGGATCTACTATTTTGATTTTACTCTATGTATTTATTTTAATCCGGATGATTAATCTAGCTGAAAAACAGAGATCTACTTTTTCTTTTGTGTTTATTTATTCAACTGCTTTGATTATCTTTATTCATTTCTTTATCAATATTGGCATGAGTATTTCACTCGTACCGGTAATAGGAATACCATTGCCATTTGTAAGTTATGGTGGATCTTCTTTATTGTCTTTTACGCTTATGTATTTCACTACCATCAAGTTAATTATGCATCGACATGAAACCTTATAATTGTTCTTGTGTAAAGCGTTTATTTATTGGAATTCCCGTAGCTGTTAGTATGTCTTTTAGAAATAATTTTTTGAAATTACGTGAGAAATTTAATGAAGTAATTATTGCAAACTGGACAAGAATAGAGCAATGGCATATCACTTTACACTTTTTCGGTGAAATATCAACAGATAAAATACCTTCAATTATCAATTGCATCAAGATATCCTATGAAAATTTAATTGCTCAGAAGGTTAATATTAAACAAATTGGGTTTTTTGGAAAAGTTAGTAATCCTCGAGTTATATGGTTGGGAATTGAACCAGATAAAGAAATTATCTTTTTTTCAAGATTACTTTCCGAATCACTTTATGAACAAGGCTACGAGGTGGATCAAAGAGCTTTTTCTCCTCATATAACCCTTGCTCGAATTAAGAGAGTCAAGGATTTAAAGGCTTTTCATGAGTTGATTAATGTCCATTTTGATGCTATTTTTGATGTTGTTGTGTTAGATAAAGTGGTTTTATATGAAAGTATCTTAAATTCTCATGGCTCCACTTATGTTCCACTGTTTACAATGTCATTAAAGGCTGTCTGAGATGAAAAGGGATGACGAATTAGATGAATTGTTTATTCAGAGATGCCTAACCTTGGCTCATGGTGGGATAGGACTTGTGGAACCCAACCCTTATGTGGGTTGTGTTGTTGTTAAAGAAGGAAAAATCATTGGGGAAGGGTTTCATTTTCAATTCGGTGGTCCGCATGCGGAAGTTCTTGCCATTCAATCAATCAAAGAGAAATCAAATTTCGATGACGCTGTTTTATACGTAAATCTTGAACCTTGTTCACATTATGGAAAAACCCCACCCTGTACCGATCTAATTATTCAAAAAGGTTTTCGACGTGTAGTTATAGCCATGGAAGATCCAAATCCATTGGTCAATGGGAATGGTATTCGTAGATTGAGAGAAGCCGGCATAGATGTAAAGGTGGGGGTATGCAAAGATGATGCTTTAAGACTTAATCGTAGTTTTGTGACTTTTCACAAGCAAAAACGCCCATATATTATCCTCAAGTGGGCTCAAACCAGAGATGGCTTTATAGATATTTTATTGACTTCCCGTCAAAGAAACAGCTATTGGATCAGTTCATCATTGACCGATATACTAACTCATAGCTGGCGTGCACGTGAACAAGCCATTATGATAGGTGCACATACTCTTTTGAAAGATGATCCCCAGCTAACCGTACGGCATTTTGCAGGAAGAAATCCTTTGCGAATCATTATGACTTCTACTTTAATTAAAGAAGAGCAAATCAAAAAATTTAAAATATATCAGGCTAAAAGTCCAATTTTAATCTTTAATCCTCATATTTCACAAAAAATTCAACATGTTGAATGGGTCAAAATACCTTTTAATCATGAGGTTTTAGAGCACATATGCGACGAACTTTATAAGCGTAATATTCAAAGCGTAATTGTTGAAGGAGGAAAGCAATTGCTTGAAAGCTTTATACGGTCGAATCTTTGGGATGAAGCCAGGGTAATTGTGGGGAATAAGCGATTTTATCAGGGTCTGGTCGCACCACTCCTCAATAACAGTAAATTAGTCAAAACTCGTTTTTTTGATTCGGATATAATTTTTTATTATAAGCCTTTGTGAAATATTTTATTTAATACTTTCTGTTTTATTTTCAACTTCTATTATCTTTATCTTCAAATTGATATTCGTTTGCAAATGAGCATTTGCTTATTATTAATATATCTCTATGTTGCTGGTGCATTTTTTATTGTTTGGAGAATCAATTCGTAGAGCTGTTTGGTTAAGTACTGGGGATTTTTCTCACGTTCCTAGTTTTTGTTTTGACATTTTACTCCCCTCAGCATAGGGAAAGAACATAAAGAAACCATTGGCTGTCCAATTAATTGTATTTGACCTGTGGAACAAATTCGCAGTGGTAAATTATTTCCATACATACATCGATTATTTTGTATATTTAATCATTGTATTTGGGGTTTCTTTTATAATGGGCTTAGCTGTTTTAGCCCTTACAATAGAATTTGACAGTTTAAAAATCAAATCATGGTGTTGGTAAATTGTTCTGGAAGTTTGATTGTTTTAGTACGTATTTTCTCTAAAGGGTATGAGTTCTTTTGACGACAGCGTTTTTTTCCGTGTTCAATGTAAGTATTGTATTTCTTGGAGCAACGAAAGGAATTTTCGTTTTTGGAGAGAAAAGTTTCAAAAGATCCATATATCTTTCTTTTTTCTTTGTTATATTTTTGTTCATTTTATGAAAACAAGTGTCCGGCAAATTGAAAGTAACGTATCGTTTGCATATCACGAAAAAAATAGTAGATTCATCGGCTTGGCATTTCCTATTTACTCTGAAAAAGAAGCACAAAATATGTGGAATGCTGTAAGAAAAAAATACTATAAGGCTGATCATTTTCCATATGCATATATTATTGGAGTCGAGAAAGAAATTCAAAAGAGTAGCGACGACGGAGAACCTTCTGGAACCGCAGGGAAACCCATACTAAACGTTTTGCTATCTAAAGATCTTACTTATACTATGGTAGTCGTAGTTAGATATTTCGGTGGGATAAAATTGGGAACTTCGGGATTGAAGAATGCTTTTAAAACAACAACACAATTTACGCTGGAATCAGCAAATGTGGTGCAGCGAATTGTTACAATGAAAATGGAATTGTTTGTTCCATATCAAAAAGTACATGTTTTTTATTCGTTCCAACAGCAGAAGAATTTCTTAATTCTCGAACAAGATTATCAGAGTTTAGAATCAAAGTTTGTTATAGCAATTCCTATTAGCTTTTTAGATGAATTGAAAAGTTTTTTTTCACTTCATAATTTCTTTTTTATAGAGAAAGAAATCTATTTGTGGTAATTTTGCAGTAAATGGGGTGAATGAAAGTATTGCTTATTCAAACAGCCTCAATCGGAGATACTATTTTGGCAACAGCTGCTGCAGGTTCTATAAAAAGTCTTGATCCTAAAGCTGAAGTGCATTTTTTATGTAAAGATTCCACTGTTCAAGTTTTAGAAGATCATCCTATCATTAATAGGATTTGGGTTTGGGAAAAATCTGGTAGCCGGAAATATTATAAGCTTTTTCGTCTTATTATGGAGCTTAGAAAGCATAAATTTGATGCTGCAATTAATTTTCAGCGTTATTTATCTACTACTTTATTGCTTATTTTACTTAGGGCTGACTACAAGGCGTTATTTCGATCTCATTTTCTTTCATTTTTTTTTAGATACTCAATCAAGCATGTTTTGTCAGGCCGACACGAAATAGATAGGAATCTTGAATTACTAAGATTAATTTTTCCACAAGCTTCCTTTGCTTTACCGGTGATAGCAATAAAAAAGCCAGAAAATTTTATTCTTTCTTTACCATACATTACTATCTTTCCCGGTTCTCTTTGGGAAACTAAGAAGACCCCTTTAGAGAAATGGATAGAACTGATTGGCTTGTTGCCCGAAGATATGACTGTATACATCATGGGAAGTAAGTCAGAAGAGAATTTAGCGGAATTGATAGTTGAAAATGTTAGACGAGAAAATGTGTACAATCTGTGCGGCAAATTTTCTTTGCGCGAAGTTGCTTTTATCATGAAGTATGCTGTAATGAACTATACCAATGACAGTGCTCCTACTCACTTGGCGACAGCAACCGGAGCATCAGTTACAACAGTTTTTTGCAGCACAGTTCCTGATTTCGGTTTTTACCCCATTTCTCCCAAGAGTTATGTTGTAGAGGTTCAAGAAAAGTTAAATTGTCGCCCCTGCGGAATTCATGGAAAACGTCAATGCCCTAAAAAACATTTTGATTGTGGCAAGAAAATTGATGTTAACCAGTTACTTCAAAATTTACCGACATGAAACATGCATACCAGCATGACATTGACATGTGCATTAAAGCACTAGAGGAAAATGGTGTGATTTTGTATCCTACTGATACCATTTGGGGACTTGGATGTGATGCAACAAAAGAAGCAGCAGTGAAAAAAATTATGCAAATTAAGCAAAGGCCTTTGCAAAAAACATTTATAGTCCTTGTCGATTCTTTATCGATGTTATCTGAGTATGTCGAAAAAATACCTCCAATTGCCATGGAATTAATAAAGCAAGTTGAAACACCTCTAACTATTATTTATCCTGGAGGAAAAAATCTTGCTCAATCATTAATAGCCGAAGATCATACTATAGCCATACGCCTCATTAAGGATTCATTCTGTGTAGATTTGATAAAGCATTATGGTAGACCCATCGTAAGTACTTCCGCTAATATTAGTGGACAGCCAGCACCGCGAATTTTCAAAGAAATATCTCCCAGCATTATTGCACAAGTTGATTATGTGGTTTCATACAGACAAAATGATATCACTTATATGAAACCCAGCACCATAATTCGCATCAAAGATGATTGGAATTTTGAGATAATTAGGGATTAGTTTTTTATTCAATATTGCTGAAATATTTCATGAATTGAATTCGTTCGTAAGCAGCGGGATTGATAGTAGAATGATAAGATAATTTGCCACGAAAGTCGTTTAACTTGCTAAAACCATGTCGTTTCATCCATTCTTCTATGCCTTTAAGAATTTCTGGAATAATGTCAGATCCTTTTTGATAAAAAGCCGATACAATTTGAACAGCTTTTGCACCAGCTAAGAGAAGTTTTATAACATCTTCGTAAGTGTGAACACCAGTGCTGGCGCAAAAGTCACACTGCACCCTTTCAGACAAAAGAGCAATCCAACGCAATGGAATAGTTGCTTCTTGAGATGTGCTAAAAGGATGAGCTGCAATGACTTTCATACTTTCGATATCGATATCGGGAGAGTAGGTTCTGTTGAAAAGAACAATGCCTTTGATTTTCTTCCAAGATAGCTGGGTTACAAATCTAGCAAGGTCGGTGAAGTAATAACCTAACTTGATCGACAAAGGTATAGAAGTTTGCTCCAAAACCCTATCGATAACATTAAAGTATTGTTTTTCAATTTCTGCACTTAAAAGATTAGGATCGGAAGGAAGAATAAAAATGTTAAGTTCTATTCCATCAGCACCAGCCTGTTCCACTTTCTTTACATATGATGTCCATTCGGATAAAGAATAGCAATTAATGCTTGCAATAATAGGAATAGATGCCTGATTTTTAGCTTGTTGGATAAGGTTCAAATATTCATCAACAGCGCGGGATGAGGAGTAATTAATAATGTAGTCGTAGGCTTCTGAATAATCAAACGAAGAAGCCTGCTTAAAAAGGTGGTGCGCTTGAACATTGATTTGTTCCTCAAAAATTGATTTCAGAACAACAGCTCCAATCCCCTTACGATCAAGCTCTATAATTTGATCAATCTTACTTGTGAGCCCACTACTTCCTGCAATTATAGGATTCCTAAGTCTTAATCCCATGTATTGAGTAGAAATATCAATCATATATTTGATTGTTTTTGCAAAAATAAAAAATTAATAATCTATGCCATATTTTTCAAATATTCCAGGAGTTTTTAGCAATTCTACAGCCTTGAGTAAAATATCATCTATTTCATAAATGCATTCGTAATAAGAATTAATACCGTAAAGATTTCTTGCTAAAAAAGCTTTTAAAACCGTTTGAATAATTTTTTCACTTTTTTTGTATTCTTCTTCATTGAATTTAACAATAGGTTCAGCATAATTGAAAAAAGTTTGCATAAATGTTTCTGTTGTTTTGAAGCGTTGAACGAAATCAGAAGAGGTAGGATAAATTTTTTTGAGGCTATCTCTTTTGTTTTCCAGGAAATCCAAAGAAAATGAAGCAAAAACATTATTGCGCATCAGTTGAGAGTAGTAAGAAGAGTATTTTGTCGTATCAAGAGGGACAAAGATATCGGGCATGATACCACCACCACCATATACGATCCTTCCTTTATTAGTTTTGTACCGTAATGAGTCGGGGAATTTAATAGAGTCCGGGTGAATGAGTTCACCGTGTTTCAATCGTTCAGATAATTCTTTATAGTATTTTTCTGTTCCGTCTTTGTAGGGTTTTTGGATACACCTTCCACTCGGAGTATAGTATCGTGCCACGGTAAGTCGAATGGCAGAATGATCTGGTAATGTATAGGGCCTCTGAACCAGTCCTTTGCCAAAAGAGCGACGTCCAACAATTAAGGCTCTGTCCCAATCTTGCAACGATCCAGCAACGATTTCACTAGCAGACGCACTTTCTTCGTCAATCAGTATAATCAACTTTCCTTTTTCGAACAAAGAAAGATTTGCAGCTGTGTAGTTTTGACGTTTTTCACTTTTTCCTTCTGTGTAGACGATAAGTTTCCCTTTTTCAAGGAATAAGTCAGCCATATCAATGGCTGTTTTTAAAAGACCGCCACTATTGTCACGAAGATCTATGATAAGAGAGGAGGGAACTTTTGGAAAATTTTTAAAGGCATCTGTTAGTTCCTGAACAGTTTTTTGAGCAAAGCGACTTACTTTAATGTAACCAATGCGATTGTCAATTAAAAAAGACGCTTCTACACTGAATATAGGAATTTTGTCTCTAATAATAGTAAACTCTAAAATATTTTTCTCTCTGGCTCTAACGATCTGAACATTGACTTTAGTTCCCTTGGGACCTCTTAATTTCTTTAAAACATATTCATTGTTAATTTTTTTCCCTGTAGCATTTTCTCCATCAATCGAGACAATTTTATCGCCGGGTCTTATCCCAACTTGTTCACTGGGACCTCCTGCAATAACTTCCACAATATTGATGGTGTCGCGCAAAATTTGAAATTGAACTCCAATGCCTTCAAAACTCCCTTGCAAAGGTTCATCAGCTTTTTTTATTTCTTCTTCTGTGTAGTAAGCACTATGGGGATCAAGTTCCTCCAAAACTTTTTTGATGGCAACTTCAGTTAATTTGGCTTCATCGATGTTTTCTACATAGTTGTTTCGCAATAGTGAAAAAAAGTATCTAAGTTTTTCTTCTGTTTTGGCTGGATCTGAGCTTTGTTGTTGAGCATGAAGATTTATACTCAGAAAACATACTATGACAAGAATGAAATTAAGTTTGTCAAATTTCATTTGAAGTACATTTGTACAAATATAGTTTGAAAAATAATTATGGATTTCAGACATGTTATCTATTCTATTTTTACTTCATTCATGCTATGTGTGCCAATAGGGCTTTTTTACATCTTTCCTTTCCCATTGTATGGAATTTATCCAGGAACATGGGAAGGATTATTGGGTGTTTTTACAGCTCCACTGTTACATGCTGATATTGAACATCTGATGAGCAATTTATTTGCTTTGTTTCTTTTGTTTTTTATCATTGCTATGAAGTTTTACCCTATCATGTGGAAGCTCTTATTGTCGTCGTATTTTTTGCCCGCATTATTCACTTGGTTATTTGGTCGTGAAGCTATGCACATTGGCGCAAGTGGTATGGTATATGCCCTAACAACTTATATTTTTTTTACAGGTTTTCTTGTGGGGAACTTGTCTTTGATTGCCATGTCTTTGTTAGCTATTTTTCTTCATTCAGGTTTTTTATGGGGGTTGCTTCCTGTCGAGCACCAAATTTCATGGGAAACTCATCTCGGAGGCTTTATTACAGGATTACTTTTTTCCTTGATATTTTACAAAAAAATTCGTTCTATGTATTATGAACCACCTGAGACAGAAGAAGAGTCAGAAAATGAAAATGAAAATAACAAAACCCAGCAAAGGAATTATTGAACCGACCCACCAAAACCATTTTCGTTCCTGCTGTTGTAGTAATTTATTAAAAATAATTCCAAAAGGATAAGCCACAGCGATAATAACATTGTCTTCCCCAAATAGAAAGGCGACCATACTAACCAGGAAAATCAAAAATAGACATAAATACGTTTTTCGAATTGAAATTTTATATTCCACGAAACTAAAAAACATAAAAAAGAATAGCAAAAGTAGCAAAAATCCCAAGAAAAGCTTTAATGAAGATATTGTAAAATCAGGCGAGGGTATTTGGATTAAATCTATGATTCTGTTCATAGAGAACTGATCTGTAATAAAAAAGAATGCACTGACATATAGAAAAACAGAAAGCCATCCCATGATGAAGATAAGCAATGTTCTAGGACTAATGATAGCCCATATGATGATCATTCCTAAACTTAACACGGTGAACATCCAACCTGATGAAAAAAGAATAACAGAAACACCACTAATCATTCCAGCTAGAAGGGTATTTCCGTAAATTTTTTCTTTTTCTTTAATGTTAAAAAAAAGCAGCAGTAACAATGAAAATATTTCCCAAATAATCAAAACATCTAATTCTTGGTTGAAATTCATTAAAGCCAAGAGTATAAAAAGAAACCAAAATTGCAGTATGGAGCAATTTATTAGCTCAATTTTTTTACACATAGAATGTAATAAAATCATATGTAGTATAAGTAAGGGAATTAAAGCTAACGTTCCAATAATAGGAGAAGCAGAATTTGCTGATGATTGCAGAAAAGAAAAAGTTATGTAAATAGGAACTTGATGAAAGAGTATCCAGCCAAAGGTCATAACTAACGTAAATAAATATAGAAAAAAAACAACTCGTTTTTTTTGCATGTAAATTTATCTCAAGAGATCTTGCCCGATGTCTTTTCTAAAATGAAAATCAGGTGAAGAAAAGTATTGCATATCATGATATACTTTGTTTATTGCCTCTGGTAATGTATCTGCTTCTGAGACCACTCCAAGTATTCTCCCTCCCGTACTGAACAATTGATGGTCTACTTTTTTTACACCAGCACAAAAAATGAGAGATGATATGTTTGATGGCAATGTGAATGGTAGATTTTTTTTGAAATCATTGGGATAACCCTTGGCTGTAAGAACTACACATGTGCGTACTTTATCATCCAGTAATATCTCATACGAGCGTAAATTCCCTTCAGCCATTTTTTGTAATAACTCAACAAATGAACTCTTAATTTGGGGTAGAATGACTTGGGTTTCAGGATCACCTAACCGAACATTGTATTCGATTAAAAAAGGATGGTCTTGAACGATCATCAATCCAAAAAAAAGAAATCCACTGTAATGTATATTTTCTGTTTTAAGTCCTTCAAGTGTGGGTTGAATAATTTGTGTTTCAATTTTTTTTCTGATAGAATCGTTTACAAAAGGTACTGGTGAAACTGTTCCCATGCCCCCAGTATTGGGGCCAATATCTCTCTCGAAGACACGTTTATAATCCTTTGCTTCTGGTAAAAGTACATAGTCTGTTCCATCCGTAGCTATAAAAACAGACACTTCAATTCCTTTAAGAAACTTTTCTATGACAATACTTTTCCCTGCATCTCCGTACCTACGTCCTACAAAAATATCCTTAATATTTTGTTGAGCTTCTTCCAACGTTGAACAAATGGCAACTCCTTTACCAGCAGCTAATCCATCAGCTTTTATAACGTAAGGGGGTTCGTTAGATTTAAGGAAATTTAGGGCTTTATCCATTTCTTCGTGGGTAAAAACCTGGAAATCAGCAGTTGGAATTTGATGACGTTGGCAAAAATTCTTTGCCCATGCTTTGCTGGCTTCTAAAATACTTGCATGAGTCGAAGGGGAAATAATACGGACATGGTGATTGGATAAATAGGGCTCGAGAGATTCTTTCCAACCTTTGACAATAGGCTCTTCTGGTCCAACCACAACTAGATTAATGTTGCTTTCTTTGATGAGTTGGGCTATAGCTTGGAAGTCATAGATATTAAGTGGAATAACGTTGGCATCGTTTGTCATTCCGTCGTTTCCAGGAGATACGAATACATTATTTTTTCCAAGTTCCAACGACAAACGCCAAACTAGGGCATGCTCTCTGCCACCTGCACCGATCACAAGAACGCGACACATGATCTACTGGTTTTCGTTCAAGTTAAAACGAACAATTAAATGAAAGAAAAACATATCATCATCCAAAATGGTAAATGAAAAATCAAGTGGATATCCACTTTTTCTTCTGATTTCGAGAAAACCTATTCCTTCTGATGAATTGTTTTGAAATGAATTTTTTAAATCTTCTTTTGAATTATGGCTTAATTTTCTGTTAACCTCGCGAATCCTTTTTTCGATGATATTACGTCTGTCAAGTGTTACGACGTTGCCAGCGTCTATCACTAAAGTGCCTTTTTTGCGAGAAAGAACAAACAAGCTGAAGTGGAGCGGAAATTGATTGTGTTGAATAATATTTTTTAAAATTTCATGTGTTGCAAGCAAAATTCTTTGCCTTATAGCATTTTCTTGAGGGTTAAAATGAACTTCCATATCGTCAAGAATTCTATCGGCTTTGCGTTCAGTAAGTACACCTTTGAAAATTAATAATACTTCGTGTCCGACAGTAATTTCTTTTATAAATTCGTCAATATTAAATTTCGAACCTGATTTCATTAAGACAAAATTTTTACAAAAATAAAAAAAACATTCACTTACAGGAAACAATAATTTTCAAAAAAACACTTAATCCATTGTAAGTGAAGAACTTAAAGTATATGATCTTATTTCTGAGGCAAGTTGTCTGGATATGTTGAACTTTTTTCAAATAATTTTCTTAATTCTTGATTTTCAATTTTCAAGTATTCGATTTCCTTGCTTAATTTTTCTATCTTTTCTAAAAGTTCTTTTATGGCTTCGACTAAAATGACCGACATTTTGCTATAGTCTATGCCGTAATATTCTTCCCCATTGTCATTAATACTGTGCACTGTGATTTCTGGTAAGATCTGTTTAATTTCCTGAGCCATAAATCCAATTTGGTGTGAAGTATCGGGAGTATTTTTCCATTGATAATGGTATCCGTTTATTAATTTAATTTTGGTTAGAGCATTTTTTATAGGTTTAATGTTAGTTTTCTTACTTGCATCCGAATAAGTTAGCCAGCCATTAGAGATGGCCATTGTTCCATCTCCAGCACTACCTATGGTTAATTTTTGGGCGGCACCGGGCACACCAATGTAAACGTTACCAGCATCATGATTCAAATAAAGTGCAGAACCAGAAGTATTATTCATAGCATGGATTTCATTGTCGTCTATTTCAAGGTGGATGCCTGATGCTGGACCAATTATAAAGGATGCAGAATTGTCTGGTGTGTTTGGTCCTGCATCTACAACTGGTAATACGTGCAATGGGCCTCTAGGTTGATCTGTTGATATTCCTACAAAACCTGTATTTCTAACAATGTTGAATGGAGCATCAATGGCATTTCCTGCGTTGTCGAAACGAGTTATGTTCCAAACTTGAGCATCTGGTGTGACGTTGTTGGTAAAACGAGTTAACCCTCCCTGAACAAAGGCATATTGAGTCCAAAAATTATTTCCCGATTCAATAACAATTTGTGTCGATGAATCAGTTCTAACCCGCATACCACCCCAGTTTCTATTTTGATATACTTCTAGTTTGTAGAATATAGGAGCAACACCTAGACCAACAAGACCATTGTTGCGGTTAACAAACATAACACTTTCCTCATAATTTCCAACATTGTTGTAACGATTAAGAAGCCACCAGTTTCCGTTGTTGGTTATCCCGTGAGAAAAGCGTGGTAAGGTGTTTTGATAATAAGCATGCAGGGCATGATAAGCATCCTTGGTTTGAAGGACAAGCTGAACATTCGAATCACTTTTGATACGCATTCCACTCCAGTCCCTCTCAGACTTTAATTCCACTTGAAACCAATCCAAGTAAGTATTAATAGCAATTCTTCCATCCGAACCGATACGAAGTCTTTCGGCATTGTTAGTTCGAAAAACTAAGTCCACGTTATCTAAAGTTCCTAAAAAATTATTGGATGGATTTGTTCCGGAATTTCCCAAGGTAAACCAGATGTTTTTAAGGGTGTCGTCTGGTAACAACATAACCCCAAAAGGCATAATAGATGTACCTTTGTTGTAATAGTAACCTTTAGGTAACCCACCCAAACCATTATTATACACAAGTAAGGAGTGTGCAGGATTAGGAATAGTAGCTCCATCGGTTCGACTGGTAAGAGTCACTCGGGGGATAAGAATTCCTTTGTTATTGAAATAAATCTCTAAGCCAGACGATGGGTCAGGCGTGAAAACATTGTTGCTTATTCCTATAGATTGTGAAATGGATTGAAAAAAAATCATTAATAAAAACATAATAGCTAAGGCACTTCTCATAATGATATTTTTTGCAAATATAAAAAACTAAATTAATTATATATATAAACAATAAAATAAAAAAAGAGATCAATTAAGTGAAAATAATCTGGCTTTGTTCACCTTCTGATTTGGCATAAAAGTCTCCTACAGTCAGAACATCTTTTACCTGGGGCAGGAGGTCATCTTTAGATAATCCAAACATTTCCATTGCAAGTTTACAAGCATAAATTT